>NZ_JAKUFQ010000014.1:0-90374 GCF_022663475.1 Bacillus cereus group sp. BfR-BA-01382 | reverse complement strand
TGATTCACATAAGGTTGCTGCTGTTGTGGTTGAGCTTGATTCATAAACGACACTTCAAACGGTTGATAATAATTTTGATTTCCATAATAAGGCTCGAAAGGATACATATTATACCGTAAATATGTATCCGTATTATATTGGTACATATTTTGCTGTGCATATGGATTTGTTTGCTGATATACGTTAGATTGTTGAAACATGCATTCTCTCCTCCTTCACATAAGTTTCTACATATATAATATGTACCTATAAAATAATATGTGTGATGGAGTATCTGTCTATTTTTGTCGGAAGTTTAAATTTTTAAAAAATTAAAAAAGAAAACCCTTCCATGCTATGATAATTAAGAAGAAGATTCTCATGGGGGAGGAATCAACATGGTATTAGGGGATTTAAAACAAGCGTTTTCTCAAAAAAAGGGGTATTGCACAGAGAATGCAAATGAATTATTAGACTTTGCGAGACATTGGTATCTCGAAGGAAAAATATGCATTTCAGATTATCGAACATTAATAAAAGAATTAGAAATAAACGGCGCAACAAAACCTACAACAATGACAGAAGCATAAAAATAACAAGAGGGTTCTCCCTCTTGTTATTTACATTGCTCAACTATATTTTGCAAAGTATACGAAATGGCTTGGTGTGTTTCAAAGAATCGTTTACCTTTACCTTTATTTACAAAGCATTGTAACACATTCGTTTGTAAATTATCGTATACTTGATCAATTTGCTGTACATGTATATACTTTGGCTTTTCTTCTTTAATCCACGAATAAGCTAATTCTTTCCACTTCTTTAATTCCTCATCTACCATGTCTACAAATGGTTTCATATCCTTATAAAAGTCGTATTCGATTAGTTCTCTTTTTTTTATATTCGCTTCATTATTATACTGCATGAGTTTTTCTGAAGACTGTATTAATGCTTCATTCTTCATCTCTTTCCCACCTTATTATGCACTCACTACGACGTTTTGAAATGTCTTTACCCAATTCCCTTTTTCTTCGTGATGCACTAATTTATTTTCCATATGTTCAATATGCATTTCTGTTATTTCTATCTTATTACATATTTTTTCACTCGCATCCTTTAATGCATGATTCATTCTAATCCCTATATTCATTTCCAGCAAATCGAGAGAACTTAACATTTGATCCATTTTTTTCATTACATCTTCCTTCTGAACCATCGCCATATACAAAACGCCTCCTTCTTTGCTTTTCCTTTGTCATGTAATTTCGCCGAACGATTCACCACTCCTGCCCACATGACAAAACTAGTTGTTATTCGTCAAAGAAATCATTTCGTATGTCATTTATAGAAATGGTAACAATACAAAAAGGAGGTGTAGTACAATGGCAAAGAACAAAAATGAAAAAAAGAAAAACCAAAACAAACAACAAAATAAACCCGAGACTGGCAATCCAAAGCTAGATGGTCCAAACTTCCCTGCTACATAAAGCGAGACTTTATTACGTACGGTTAAATTTCAAGTCACCCTTAATCTCCTACTAGCATTACGTTTTGAGATTAAAGTCGTAGCAAGCATAGCAGGATTATTTCAAATTAAGAAGTCCCGTCTTCAAAATGGAAGACGGGACTTCTTTTTCATTATATCATGAACTCATCCATCCTTTTAACGAAACGATTTACGATAGATATCCTATAGATTTGTTCCCTCTTTCTCCTATACCATTCTGTTATATTAACTTCCTCTTTAGGTTCTTCAAGTACAAATAGCACATTCATTTTCATATTTGCACAAAACCAATCTCTCATTTCTATTTCTTCATGTAAAACAACAGGATAACTATCTCTAAGTGCTGGCGTACACGATTTTCTAGTTTCCTTTGAGTAAAATTCATAATCTTCTCTAGACCCAGTATGTGTAGTTTGCACTGCAAACTTATAAAACGAACCATTATAAATTGGATGAAACAATAACCATGCTAATTTTTTTCCCAATTCTATACGCTGTTGTAACGTTTCAAATTGATAAACCGAAAATCCATACATCCTCCCTTCAATTGTTGGGAAGATAACTGCACTAATATGAAATCTTTCTTGTACTTTAAAAAGTGCAGTATGGAATACATGTTTTTTAAAATATGTGCTCTCAATGACTGGTTTTTGAATTTTATTTTGTTCATTTATAATAAGGGCTGTTATAAGCCTATTCATATCTCTTTTCTCCCAGAAAAGTAACCATTCTTTTTCCATAAAAATTGATACGCTGAAATATTGCAACAAATGAAAGAGAGGTGTACGTCTCTTCTTACTTTCCTCATACAATAATAGCTGAGGAAAGGCATCTAAGAAAATAATCCAATTAGCTTGTTCGTACAGAAGAAATAAATGTTTTTTTACCGTTTTAGGTAAAACAGTAGCATAATATCTCCCTTCTAAATCGGTCATATTCCATCCCGCATTTCTCGAAACCATACTCGCTAAAAAGGCCCACCTGATTTCACTATTTCTTAAATAATATTCTTGATAAGATTGTGTCCGAGAAATATTGTCCACATTAGCTATTTCTGTTTTCTTTGTAATATTGCGAATGATTGCTTTTTCTTCCTCTGTACAAAACTTTTTTTCTCGATTTTGTTTAATTTTCATATAATCATTCCATGTCAACATAAATAAGTCATCATACCTTTCATCAAAAAGGTCACATCTTTTTTCATTTTTTGATATAATCACCTTTGTAAGTAATTCTTAGTAAGTTGGGAGTGGACACACTATGACCATTCGTTACCCAAATGGAAAAAGGTATAATCAAGCTTCACAACCTCAAAAAACACCTATAAAAACACATACTTATAGCAACAGAGGTATGTCCCTTGAAGAGGAATTGAATGAAACAAATCAATATTACTTAACCCATAATATTGCATGTGTACATAAAAAACCTACACCTCTTCAAATTGTAAAAGTAGATTACCCCGCTCGAAGTGCTGCAGTGGTAAAAGAAGCGTATTTTAAACAACCTTCTACAACAGATTACAACGGTGTATACAAAGGGAAATACATCGATTTTGAAGCAAAGGAAACAAAAAATAAAACTAGTTTCCCACTTCAAAACTTCCACCTTCATCAAATAGAACATATGAAGCAAGTGGTTGCTCATAATGGAATTGCATTTGTCATTATTAAATTTACACTTTTTGATGAATTTTATTTATTAGATGCAAAACATATTATTGCATTTTGGAATCGTCAAAATACTGGTGGACGCAAGTCGATTACGAAAGAAGAAATAGAAGAGCATGGATCCTTATTATCATGCGGTTATCACCCTCGGATTGACTATATCCGTGTACTAGACACGGTTTATTTTTCGTGATAGAGTCATCACTAAGGCTCTTTTTTCGACTTTTGGGGAGAGAATGAAAGGTAGGAGAAAGTATAATGTCAGATAATTATCGTTCTCGTACAGAACGAAATCATGTGAAAAATCAAGAGAAAAAAACACATAAAGAAGAAAAACCAAAGAAAAAAGGCTCCTTTTTCAAGAAATTCCTTATAGGTTGTCTACTTCTTGGTATCGTTGGTCTCGTAGCCGGCGTTTCCGCTTTCTTTGTTATGGTAAAGGACGCTCCAAAATTAGACAAATCCAAACTTGTTAATCCTTTATCAACAAAGTTTCTTGATAAAAACGGGAATTTCTTCTATGAATACGGTGCTGAAAAACGAACGCATGTTACTTATGATCAAATTCCAAAAGTAGTTGAAAATGCATTCCTTGCAACTGAGGATTCGCGTTTCTATGATCATAATGGAATTGATTTTAAACGAACTACAAAAGCAGTTATGGAAAATGTCACTGGTGGTTTCGGTTCCCAAGGTGGTAGTACGATTACACAGCAAGTCGTTAAAAACTATTTTCTAACGATGGATAAAACTGCTAAGAGAAAAGTACAAGAATGGTACTTATCTTATAAATTAGAGCAACAATACTCTAAACATGAGATTTTAGAAATGTACTTAAATAAGATTAATTTAGGTAACCGTTCATATGGTATTGCGACAGCAGCGCAAAAATATTATGGTAAAGATTTAAAAGACTTGCAATTACATGAAGCTGCTATGCTCGCTGGTTTACCCCAAGGTCCAAACATTTATGATCCAACAAAAAAGGAAAATGTTGAACGAGCAACAAATCGTCGTAATGTTGTATTATCATTAATGAATCGACATGGTTATATAACAAAAGAAGAAATGAATAACGCCGTTAAGATCCCAGTAACAGAGGGCCTTCAACCGTCTTCAGAAGTAACTGAGATGAAGTATCAAGCATTTTTAGATGCGGTTGTAAAAGAAGTTGAAAAAGAATATCCTGATGTAAATATCGGTTCAGATGGTTTAACGATTCATACAACACTTGATCAAGATGCTCAAGATTACGCTGACAAAATTATGGATGGCAATCTTATTAAGTATCCAGACGATCAATTCCAAGGGTCATTCGTATTTATGGATACACAGTCTGGAGAAGTTCGAGCAATTGGTGCTGGACGTAAAGAAAGTAAGTCTACTTTCAAAGGTCATAATATGGCAACTGATTTAAAACGCCAAGTTGGTTCAACAATGAAACCAATTTTCGACTACGGTCCGGCAATTGAAAATTTACAATGGTCTACATACCATCAATTAAACGATTCAGAGTATACGTATTCCAATGGTAAAAAAATACAAAATGCAACAAAGAGCTACAAAGGTGACGTTTCACTACGTGAAGCTTTGAAAAAGTCATTAAACATTCCAGCTTTAAAGACAGCACAAACAGTTGGTCTTAATAAGTCAAAAGAATTCGCTGAAGGTTTAGGCATGACCTTTAAAGAAGGAAAAGTCTACGAATCAACAGCAATCGGTAGTAACGAGGGGTCTCCATTGGAAGTAGCAGGTGCATATGCAACCTTCGGTAATAGTGGTAACTATAATAAACCACACTTCGTAAAAGAAGTAACCTTCCCGGACGGGAAAAAGAAAAGCTTTAAACCTAAGGAACAACGCGCAATGCAAGACTATACAGCTTACATGGTTACTGACGTTCTTCGTGACGTAGTAAAACCTGGTTCTGGTGGTACAGGTCCAACAGCATACGTTTCAGGTGTTGACGTAGCAGGTAAAACAGGAACACAAAACTTTGATGCATCAGTTCTTCAAAAATATGATATCCCAGCTGATGCAAACAGAGATAGCTGGTTTGCTGGATATACACCACAATACACAATGGCTGTTTGGACTGGTTACGAAAAAGATGGTCCAAAAAATTATGTTAGTGATCGCTCCACTAGAATTGCACAGCAAATGTTCCAAATAATGATGAGCAAATTCGCTACAGATAAATCACGCTTTGAACGTCCTTCTTCTGTACAAGAAATAAACGGAGAGTTATACGTTAAAGGTGCGAAAAAAGATGCAATTAAACAAATTAAAGTAGATGCCCCTAGTGGTCTGAATGTCACTTTTGATGGCGCTAGCACAGTTACACTAAACTGGTCTGGACCAGCAGAAGTTGACGCATATGCAGCCAGCTATAAAGCAACTGACGGTTCAAGTGGTAGCCTATCAATAAGTGGTACGACAGCTACTCTTGGTGGTATTAAACCAGGTGTTACTTACAGCTTCTCTGTAGTAGCGAAAAAAGGTACTGGAACAAGCCCAGCAATTGGTGCATCCTTCACTGCGCCTGGCGGAACTCCAGATGCGAAAAAAGCTGATGAAGAGGCTAAGAAAAAGGCCGATGAAGAAGCTAAGAAAAAAGCTGATGAGGAAGCCCAGAAAAAAGCTAATGAAGATAAAGTAAAACAAGACGAAGCTAAGAAAAAAGCTGATGAAGAGGCTAAGAAACAACAAGAACAGCAGCAACAACAAGAACAACAACGTAAACAGCAAGAAGAAGCTCAAAAGAAAGCTGATGAGGAAGCTAGAAGAAAAGCTGAAGACGAAGCTAAGAAAAAAGCTGAAGACGAAGCTAAGAAGAAAGCTGAAGAAGAGGCCAAGAAAAAAGCTGAAGACGAAGCTAAGAAACAACAAGAACAGCAACACCAAAATACCGGAGGAGATACACCTCAGGCAGACGGTGCTGTTGTTACAACAGAGTCCTAATAAACAAAAAAAGAAGTCCGTTTCTCTTAACGAGAAGCAGACTTCTTTTTTGTTATCATTTTCTTTACAAACAGCTTTTCTATTTCGATATATAACTGCGCTAATTGAATATAAGAATGATAATTACTCGGTTTCTTTATAATGAATGAATACCTTTCCATAAAATTAACAGGTTGCACTTTTAATTTATTCGTATTTATTTGCATTTCATTCAAACTATGAACAGGTTGCTCATTTAACCAATAGACAACCGATAACAAGTGAGCTGCAAAAAGAATCATTGGCCCCTCAGCCTCTTGCTTATCTCTATTTCGAAACAGTATAGCAATGTCTTCATGCTTATTTTTCCATACATTCAACACTGCTGGAATACTGTTTTCAATTTCCTTCCATGGCTCATACTGTCTTTCAATATCAAATATAAAGTAAGTATTTTGTATTATTTCTTCAAAAGACTCGTCTGTATGATACTCAATTGAATTTACGCTTTCTTTAAAAAATGGTAAGCAATGAAATTCTTTCGGTATTTCTATAACTCGCTCCATCCTTTATTTCACCTTCATTCGCTTCTTTCCTTCACGACATACTTCTAACAGCCTGCACTCCTCACATTGCGGTCGTTGTGCTTTACAGTGATAACGTCCAAAGAAAATCATACGATGATGCGTAACCCCCCACTCATCCATCGATACTTTCTTCATTAACGTTTTTTCTACTTCTAACACAGAGTCTTTCCATCTACAAATCGCTAATCGTTTACTCACTCGCTCCACATGTGTATCAACAGCAATTGCCGGAATCCCAAACGCTACGGAAACTACAACATTCGCTGTTTTCCTTCCTACACCTGGTAATTTCGTAAGTTCATCTCGATCGCTCGGTACCTCCCCATTATAGTCATCTAATAACATTCGGCATAATTTTTGAATGTTTTTTGCTTTATTTCTATACAATCCGATAGAGCGTATATCTTGTTGTAATTCTTCTAGAGAAACACTTAAATAATCTTCTGGTGTTTTATATTTTTGAAATAAATTTCTTGTCACTTTATTTACAAGTACATCTGTACATTGTGCAGATAACGCCACCGCGATTACAAGTTCAAATGGATTGTCATGAACCAATTCACAATGTGCTTCTGGATACATATCCGCCATTGTGTCTAAACAATAACGGATTTGCGTTTTGTTAAGCATATTTCCCCTCCTATATTACTGCTCCAACCAATTATAAAAAGGCACTTTTCCAGTAAATTTCGTCTCTTGTTTTGTCATTTGTTGTGCTCTTTGTTGATTCGCTCTAAATTTTTGACCTTGATTTTGAGCCTGATCTACCGTTTTAATTCCATTCTTTTTCCACTCAAATAAAATACGATCAATATATCGGAAATTTAGTTTTCCACTCATTACAGCTTCTCTAAGAGCCGCTTGAATTAAATTTGGATGATGTTGATCTTGGTCCTCCCACATTCCTAACGTTTCACATTCGAACGGCGAAAGTGGTCTTCCAAATTCTTTTTCGAATACTGTATATAAATTTACTTGCAGCTGTTTTTTTTCTTTTTGCTCTTCCTCTATTGATTCATCCATTAAGAAATGTAATATTTTTTCCCATAACGGTTGTAAAGAATAACTTTCGCACATCATCGCTTCTGATCTTTGTCCACCTTCTAGTGATAAAAAACCTTTTTGAATCAACGCTTGAATTATTTCCATACATTTCATTTCTGTTATCGTCATCCGTTCAGAAATCTCTGAAGGAGTCGGAAACGAATTACCTGATTCTAAAAATGTATGTATATGAAGTACAACCATAAATTCCGTCTCATTTAAACCTAATTTTTTATAATGCATCATAAGCAATTTTGGAATTGCAATGCTTCCCTGCTCAAACCACTGTAACATCATTTTCTTTTTCATCACCAAACACCTCGCTCTCTAGTATAACACACCTTTAGCTATTTCTTTTTGCCACAATTCGTCAAAAAAACCTCCCCATTAATAGGGAGGTTTTGTATATTACATAAATGAAATATACAATTAAGCTTGCACTTTACTTTTCATAAATGTATGGATGCGTTCCAATGCTTTCTCTACTTGTTCAAGAGATGTCGCATATGATAAACGAACATTATTTGGAGCACCAAATCCTGTACCTGGTACAAGAGCCACTTTTTCCTCTTCTAATAGAGCTTTTGCCCAATCATCAACTGTTGCATATCCTGATAAAGCTACAGCTTCTTTTACGTTAGGGAATAAGTAAAATGCACCTTGCGGTTTAATACAAGTAAAGCCAGGGATTTGAATTAATTTATCATAAATGATGTTTAATCTCTCTTCAAAGGCTTGACGCATTGTTTCCACAGGTTCTTGTGAGCCTGCATATGCCGCAATTGCGCCGTATTGAGCGATTGAAGTAGGGTTTGACGTACTATGACTCGCTAAGTTCGTCATCGCTTTAATAAGCTGCTTATTTCCTGCAGCATATCCAATACGCCATCCTGTCATAGAATGAGATTTAGATACACCATTAATAATAAGTGTTTGTTCTTTTAATTCATTAGAAAGCTGGGCAATTGAAATATATTCTACGCCACCATAAATTAATTTTTCATAAATTTCATCAGAAACGATTAAAATATCATGTTCTAAACATACTTCTCCAAGCTGTTGTAATTCTTCTTTGCTATAAATCATTCCTGTTGGATTGCTCGGTGAATTAATAATAACTGCTTTCGTTTTCTCTGTAATTGCCTCACGCAGCTGCTTTGCTGTAATTTTGTACTCATTGTCTTCTAAACCTTCTACATAAACCGGCTTACCGCCAGCAAGCTTTACTTGCTCTGGATAGCTTACCCAGTAAGGAGTTGGGATGATAACTTCATCTCCCTCATCAAGTAATACTTGGAATAATGTATATAATGCATGCTTTGCGCCATTACATACAATAATTTCAGATGGATCATACGCAATACCTTGATCGCGAGTAAATTTCTTCACAATTTCTTGTTTTAACGATTGTAATCCACCTGTTGGTGTATACTTCGTATGCCCTTCTAACATTGCTTTATGTGCAGCATCCATAATATGCTCTGGTGTATTAAAGTCAGGTTCCCCTGCCCCTAATGCAATTACATCATGACCCTCTGCTTTTAATGCTTGTGCCTTTGCTGTAATTTCTAAAGTTGAAGACGGTGTTAAAGCAGCTACTCGCTTTGCTAATTTCATTTGTAGTTCCCCCTACATCTATTTTTCAATGCTATATCGTCTTAAAAATTTTCCATCTTTAAATTCAAGATAGTAATAACTATAACGATTGTCATCATCAATATATGTAACTTCCCATAGTGGTACATCATTTTCAAAGCCTAATTTCACTTTCATAATCTCTTTCGGCTTACTTTTTGATTCCTTACTTTCATTGCCGACTTGCTCTATTGTTCTTTGTATAGCCTCTTTTTCAGAAATACCTTCGCTCTTTTTCCTTACTACAGTATCCCCTTTTTTCTCAGGCACCCAAACGATAAGTTGTTCTCCCTTTTCATCTGTACCTTGCACGACTATATATGCAGATTTTCCGTTGTAATAATCAACAGATTTCACCTTTGTAAGCTTTGCTTTTTCTTTAGCAATTTCTACAAATTTCGACTCTTTTGGAATTTTCTTTCCCATCGCTTTATTATAAACATACGCCCCATATATTCCGCTAGCAACGATAACAATAATGATTGCAAAAATCCACTTTTTCATTGTATCGCTACGTTCTGTAAATCGTAAATACAGCTGTTTCTTTATCTTTTTCGTCTAATGCTAGTCCGAACATGAGGTCCTGCTCTTTTAACGTACGATTCAAACTATCAACAATTTTATACAAATCAGACGAATATTTAATACGCGTCGTTGATAGTACTTCGATTTTCTTCTCCATGAAAAAACTCCTCCGTTACACAAAAATTTCTAATTATAGAAGAACGCAATGCGGTTACAATAAGAGTACATTCTTTACAACCCCTGCTTCATCACCCATCTATTATAGCAGGACATGTACAGCAAAAAAAGGTTTCAAGTCGAAAACCAACACATTTTGTATACAAGAAGTAAGAAAAATAAAATTCCTCCTACCCACATTTTTTACGCCTGAAGTTTATAAGTACTTCAGGCGTATTTTTCTTCCATTTTTATTCATTTAATGGTTCTTCTAATTGTACTAATAATTCTTCTAATGGCCCTTCATAAAGAGGTACGTTAGGGATCGATTGTAGAAATCGTTTTCCATAGGAAGAACTCGTCAAACGACGATCTAACACTACTACCGTTCCTGTATCTGTATTCGTTCGAATTAAGCGGCCGAATCCTTGTTTGAAACGTAATATTGCTTGTGGCAACGCTAATTTAGCGAATACATCCTCACCTTGATTTTTTAGCCACTCACCTTTCGCTTCCATCATAGGTTGATGAGGAGGCGTAAATGGTAGACGGACAATAACAAGACAACTTAAGGCATCTCCTGGAATATCTATCCCTTCCCAGAAACTACTCGTCCCTAATAAAATTGATTTGTCGAACTCTTGAAACTTTCGAATTAAGCGGCTTCGACTTCTATTATTCACACTTTGTGTGAGTAATAAATAACCCTCTAATTCATCATTATTTTTTAAATTCGCATACGCTTCTTTTAACATTTCATACGAAGTGAATAAAACAAGCATTCTGCCTTTTGTGGCTTTCGCTATCTTTGCAATATGTTCCGATACAGATTCAATATATCGCTCATTACTTACTTGCTTAATAAAAGGTACATCCGTTGAAACCATTAATTTCATTTGTTCATCATAACGAAATGGCGACGGAACCTTTAAAGTATTTGGAGCGAAATCATGTAAACCAAGTTCCTCTTTTATATAATCAAACGTATCGTTAACTGTTAGTGTTGCGGATGTAAAAATAACACTCTTTTTTTCTGTTAAAAATTTATCAGCAAATCTTTCACCAATATGAACAGGCTGTGCATATAGAACTGTTGAATGAATCGTCCCTTTCGTTTCAGTCTCCATCCAAGTTACATACGAATTCTTTTCTAATACGAGTAACTGTAATGATTCTGCCATCTTTCTCAGCAACTCAATTAAATGCATAAATTCACCTGTTACAACATGCATCTCCCATTCTAACTTACTTTGCAATATATCCACTTGCTTCTCAAGAGCAGTTACTACCCTTCTTAATTCATATATAAAACGATTTGTTAATTCGACGATACTATCCCACAACTTACCTTTTTCTAGTTCTGCGTTATACCTATAGATGAGCGGCATATTATTTGTTCCTTGTTCTTGCTTTGTTTGTTTAAATATAAAAGTACGTAACATTTGGAAGAGTTCATCCGCATCAAACTTAAGTTCCTTCAAACTATAACTTATCATACGGAAAGTTGAACGAGATGCTTGCTCTGATTTTTTCATCATTTTATATACTTTGGAGAGTACATCTTCTGTTTCTAGCGTCCCAAGACGAGATATAACCAATTGAAAATACATACAAGAGAACTGTTCACCCAATGTTCTACTCGCAGCTTCTTCAATATGGTGAGCTTCATCAAAAATAATATGTTCGCATGAAGCAAACAGCGGTTCTTCACTTGAAAAATCTTGAAATAATAACGCATGATTTGTAATAACGATATCTGCAAATAAAGCTTTATTCTTCGCTCGCTGGTAAAAACAACGACTAAACCAATTACTTTGCATACCGCCTGGACTATACGCATCACTACAAATACGATTCCAAAGTAACTTTCCGCCCTCAGGAATATTTAATTCGTCTCGATCACCCGTTTCAGTTTGCAATAGCCAAACTAAAATCTTCGCTTTCGTAAGTGCCATATCATAATTTTTTTCTTCCTCTTGTAAAGCATACTCAAATTTGTGTAAGCAAAGATAATGCTTTCTTCCTTTTAGAAGAGCTGCATCAAATGAAAATGGCATTATTTTTTGTAATAACGGAATTTCTTTTTCTAATATTTGTTGTTGGAGTTGTACCGTTTGTGTACTTATAATGACAGGTTCTTCTTTTCTCTTTGCAAAATAAAGACTAGGAAGCAAATACGCAAGAGTCTTTCCTGTTCCTGTACCGGCTTCAATTAGTGAAAAACGAGAATCTCTTAACGCCGTATATATCTCTTTCATCATCAGTTGTTGACTTTCTCTTCTTTCAAACTTTGGCATATGTGATTCCAATTTATCCATCGTTTTATTCAAGAAAGCATCAAACTTTGATGAACACGTTTCTCCAAGGTTTAAGGAATAGTTCCGCTTTTTCAGCGCAATATTTCGATGTATTTCATACTCCGCTATATCTTCTTTACCATGCATTACTTTCTTTAAAATATTTTCAGAAAGCACATCAGCTATATCACTTTGAAACACGTCGCTTAATTCATAAAGCGATTGCAACGTGACAAGTGGTAACTTTTCAATTTCATTTAAAAATTGTAAAAATAATTCCGCTGTTGCAAGAGCATCACTATCCGCACGATGTGGTTGATCATGTTCTAGTTCGTGCTTCTTAGCTAAATCACGTAATTTATAACTATCAGCTGTCGGTAAAAGAATTTGAGCCAATTCAACCGTGTCGATTTTAGGACAATGTATTTCTGTATATCCAGCCTGCCTTAATTCTTCATTTAAAAAATTCCAATCAAAGTGAACATTATGCGCAACGAAAGCCGCACCTTGTAATAGCTCAACAATCATCGGGGCTACATCTTGAAATAACGGGGCTTGTTTTACAAGACTTTCATCAATCCCTGTTAATTCTGTAATAAATGGTGGGATCTCTCTCTTTGGGTTAACAAAAGACGAAAAAATCTCCAATACCTCTCCATCTTCTACTACAACAGCTGCAATTTGGGTAATTTTATCCTTCCCATCTTTCCAGGAGTTCCCTGTCGTCTCTAAATCAACAACGACATAACGCTTACTCATATATGTAACACCTCAATTTCTTACCGTTCAAACAACAATAATTTATATAATGTTACTATACCACGTTTTATCTCATCTTAATGAAAAGATGCACAAAAAAGCTATCTCCGCAATGGAGATAGCTTTTCTACTTATAATATCGTACCCGCTTTTTCAGCACCTAACATTTCAATAATTTGATTATTGTCGTCTAGTACTGCAATTTTTGGTTCTTGTTTATGAACCTCTTCTTCCGTAACTAGCCCATAACAAATAATAATTACTTTGTCCCCTGGTTGTACAAGCCTTGCCGCAGCACCGTTTAAACAAACAACACCACTACCGCGTTCCCCTTTAATAACGTATGTCTCTAAGCGAGCACCATTATTATTATTTACAATTTGGACTTTTTCATTTTCTACAATATTTACTGCATCCATTAAATCTTCATCAATTGTAATACTACCTACATAATTTAAATTTGCCTCCGTTACAGTTGCACGATGTAACTTTGCTCTCATCATTGTGCGAAACATAGATGCTCCCCCTTATTTAACCGTTAATGTTATATTGTCAATTAATCTTACATTTTCAAATTTAACTGCAATAGCTAAAATGATTCGTCCTTCGACTTTCTCTACCATTGTTAATGACGGATATGCATATAAATCCGCATAATCTACAGTGCCTTTCGTATGCGTCTCAATATACTCTTTCACAAGATTTGTAATGATTTCTGGATTACGTTCACCTGCCTCAATTCTTTCTTTCGCTATACATAGACTGCGGTATAAATGAAGAGCCTCTTCACGTTCATCTTGTGATAGGTACACGTTACGAGAACTTTTCGCTAATCCATCTTCTTCCCTTACAATATCAACTGGTACGATTGTAACTGGAATATTGAAATCAGTTACAAATCCTTCAATTACTGCAACTTGTTGAGCATCTTTCATACCGAAATAAGCACGCGTTGGCAGCGTAATATTAAATAGTTTCATTAGTACAGTTGCAACACCAGCAAAATGACCAGGTCTTTGTTTACCGCATAATACGTCCGTGCGTTTCACAACTTCTACTGTTGTTGTTTGTTCTGATGGATACATTTCTTCTACACTCGGATAAAATAAATAATCTACACCGTTTTCTTTTGCTACATTTTCATCTCTATCAATATCACGAGGATATCGATCTAAATCTTCATTTGGGCCAAATTGCAGCGGGTTTACAAATACACTTAAAACTACAATTTCATTTTCTTCTCTTGCCTTACGTAATAAGGTAGCATGCCCTTCATGTAAATAACCCATCGTTGGAACAAAACCAATACTTTTTCCACTTGCATGCAGTTCGTTTGTAATTTGCTGCATCTCTTGCACTGTAGTTACGATTTTCATTATTGTTTTCCCCCGTATAACGCTAAGCGGTCTTCTTCTTTCATTGTGAACGAATGTTTTTCTTCAGGAAATTGCCTTGTCTTTACTTCAGTAACGTATTGTGAAATCCCGCGCACAATCTCCTCTTGAACAGACGTATATTGCTTCACAAATTTTGGAACACGATTTACGCCATATGAGATAAGATCATGATAAACAAGCACTTGCCCATCTACTTTTTGTCCTGCACCAATCCCGATTGTTGGTATTGTTAGTTGTTCTGAAATAAGTTCTGCTAACTGCATTGGTACACATTCTAACACAAGCGCTATTGCACCAGCTTCTTCACATTTCTTTGCATCTTCTATTAATTTTTTTGCACTCTCCGCATCTTTTCCTTGCACTTTATATCCACCCAACACTCCTACAGATTGAGGTGTTAAACCTAAATGCGCTACAACAGGAATTCCTGCGTTCGTCAAATATTGAATCGTTGATATAACTTCTCCAGCACCTTCTACCTTCAATGCATGCGCCCCGCTCTCTTGAACGATGCGGCGTGCATTCATCATCGTTTCTTGTAATGATACGTGATACGACATAAATGGCATATCAGTTACAATAAACGTCTCTTTCGCTCCGCGGCGTACAGCTTTCGTATGATGAATCATATCCTCTACTGTTACAGGTACTGTTGAATCGTATCCGAGTACAACCATTCCAAGAGAATCTCCAACTAAAATCATATCAACTTCAGCTTCTTCTGCTAATTTAGCAGATGGATAATCATACGCCGTTAGCATTGTAATCGGCTCACCTTGCTCTTTCATCTTCAAAAAATCTGTTTTTGTTTTCAAAAACTACTCCTCCTTTATGCAGGAGAGAGGAGATGGCCGAAATCATATAAAAAACCCCTCTGGCCATAAAAGGGCAGAAGGGTTGTGTGTTAGTCGGCATTATTCATCCCTCTGTCCCAGTCCGTTATTGGATCAAGGCAGAATCCAAGTTATTATTTTTCATATTACTTCGAATCATGGTGCAGTTCACTCTGATACTGCCCACATTCGAACTAATTATAGCAAACTACAAAAAGGAATTACTACATTTTTTTGAAAAAATAATTTTTTATTCTTATTACGGTATATGAAATTTAACAAGAGAGTATATATGCTATAAAGTGAAAATTTAATCAGCCCGACAAATAGCGGGATAAAGTTTTTATAGATAATTCAATCTTGAAAAGATACATGTTTTTTCAACGCATGTTAAAAAAATCTAAGTTAATTTCTTCTATAATCAATTGAACTGTATAGTATAACTCTTAAACTAATGATACAGGTTAATTGAGGAAAAGGACTTAACAAAGGAGAATTGCAGATGTCTATGAACAGGTGGTTATTTCGATTCAGCAGTTTGCTTGTAATGATTGTATGGTGGATGTCTTTAGGATCCTTTCATGTATTTTCCTCAGTTAATGTCGTAACACAACCCACCGATTTAACGAACGTGATTGAGGTTGAACTAAATGATGATTACTTTAATCCAAATGTCATCACGATTCCGCTTGAAGGATCTACAACATTACTATTGAAAAATAAAGGTAAAAACGAGCACACCTTTACAGTGAAAAAACTCGGCATTGACGTCGTAGTCGAGTCAGGAAAAGAAAAGAATATTACCGTGAAACCTAAAAATACTGGTACATATGAATTAATATGTCGATACCATCTTCTTAAAGGAATGGAAGGCAAAGTAATCGTCAAATAACATGCCAGGCCAACTAGACGGAAGATATTTTGAAGTGAACTTTAAATATGAAAAGAATTTATTATCATGTTACAAATTCAACTCAAAAATATTGAAATAAAAAGAAGTTCCAAAAGAGGAACTTCTTTTACTTAATTTCGATATCTGCAGAATGAATATGATGTACTTTCCCCTCATGATCCTCCAGAAGTAATACACCATCCTCTGTGATTCCTTTCGCTAACCCCGTAATCGTCTCTCTCATCGTTCGAGCAGTAATTTCTTTCCCGATGCTCACAGCGTAACTTTCCCAAAGAATTTTAATGACAGAGAAACCATTTTGTAAATACTCTTCATATAATTTTTCTAGTTGTAAATAGATTTGTTGCATAAGTTCTGCACGAACAATCGGCTTACCTGATTCAATCGCTAATGAAGTAGCAATGTGCTGAATTTCTTCATCAAAATGTTCTTGCTTTTGATTCGCATTAATACCGATGCCCATAATGACAGCATTAATTTTATCAGGATCCGCTTGCATTTCTGTTAATATACCTACAGCCTTTTTACCTTGAATTAAAATATCATTTGGCCATTTTATTCCCACGCCTACACCTGTACATTTTTCAATTGCCTGTGCAACACTAACAGCCGCTAACAAAGTAAGTTGCGGTGCATGATGAACTGGAATCGATGGGCGTAAAATAATACTCATCCAAATTCCTGTTCCTTTTGGTGAATGCCATTTTCTGCTTAAACGACCTCTTCCCGCTGTTTGTTCTTCTGCTACAACGATAGTTCCTTCTTCTGCACCTTCATAAGCCAGTTTTGCTGCAATGTGCTGCGTTGATTCAACAGTTTCTTCAAAATACACTGTTCTACCAATTCGCTTCGTTTGTAGCCCTAACTGAATTTCATTAGCAGTCACTTTGTCTGGCTTACTTGCAATTCGGTAACCTAATCGACGCACAGCTTCAAGTTCATATCCCTCACTCCGGAGATCTTCCATATGTTTCCATACAGCAGTTCTTGAACAACCAAGTTTATCACTAATCGTTTGGCCGGATACAAACTCGCCATCCGCTTCAGAAAAAACTTGTAATAACTGCTTTCTTATAGTAGATTGCATCCTTGCAGCCACTCCCTTATACGCTCTTTCTCATTAACTATGTTCCCTTGTACGATTGCTTCCTCGATTTTCTGAAGCATTTCAGCAACCCACGGACCAGGCTTTTTGTTTGCCCAGTTTAATAAATCATTACCAGTCACATTCATTTCTTGACGCTCCTGGATTGGCAATACATGAAACATTGATTGTACTCGTTTAACAGATGTAGGGTCATAGCTTTCAATCATCGCTTCATATACTCTCTCTGCCATTTCAGCGATATGAATTCCCGTTTTATAAAGAAGGACTGTATCCCAACCCCTCTCCTTTCTAGTACGGATTGCCAATAAAACTGCAACAATATCTTTTATTTTTTTATTCGAAAACTTCCATTGACGTAAAAAGACAGATGGATGTTCTTCTCCGATACAATATAAGAAAAATGCCCACGCCTCAATATCCGTTTCGAAAGAATCCCATTTATACCGCGTAGCTGTTAAGAGTCTTTCTTCTGACATTTGTAAATATGGCAAATGAGAAAATAGCTTCGTCTCTACTAATTCTTTGAGACCTTTCACACAATATGTACCAGTTAACATTTTCTCAAACTCTACTGTAATGCGCTCAATTGCTATATGTTCTAGCAAATGCCCATACGTTTCAATCGCTTGCTTCGTTTTCGTTTCTATTGAAAAACCTAACGTGCTTACAAACCGAATACCACGTATCATTCGCAGGGCATCTTCTTGAAAACGATCCGCAGCATTTCCAACTGTCACGATTTCTCTCTGTTGAATGGCTTCCTGTCCAGCGAATAAATCAACCATTTCGCCTTCTTCTGTCATAGCAATTGCATTCATAGTGAAATCACGACGTTTTAAATCCTCTTCTAATGAACGAACAAATTGAACACTACTAGGTCTTCGAAAATCTTCATATTCGCTTTCTGTTCGAAAAGTAGTTACCTCATAAGGCTCACCATTTTCTAAAACAATTACAGTTCCATGCTCAAGACCAACAGGAACATTTCTTGGGAATATAGCCATCACTTCTTCTGGTAAAGCAGATGTCGCAATATCAATATCTCCAATCGGCCTATCGATAATAAGATCTCGTACGCTCCCACCAACAAAGTAAGCCTCATGTCCTTGTTGCTTTAATGTCTCAATAATAGAACTAGCTTTTTTAAATCTTTCCATTTTTGTCATCCCTTAGTACGTCATAGTAAATCGTTTCATATTGTGAAACAATTTTTTCTGAGCGAAATTGCTCATAAACACTTTCTCTTGCTCGTTCTCCCATATTACGATGAAGTTCCTCGTCCTTTAATAGCTGAGTAGCTTGATTTGCCACTCCTGTTGTATCGCCAACTTCACATAAATATCCTGTTTCCCCGTGTTGAATAACCTCTGGAATACCTCCGACCCGTGTTCCGATACAAGGTACACCACACGCCATTGCTTCTAATAAAACAAGACCAAAACTTTCCTTCTCTGATAGAAGCAACATTAAATCACTCATCGCAAGTAGTTCTGCAACATTATCTTGCTTGCCTAGGAATAAAACGCGATCTTCAATATGTAAATTCTTCACTATCTGTAAAATCGTACAGAATTCTGGTCCGTCTCCAACAAGAAGCAACTTCGCATCTACTTCTTTAACAATTTTAGCAAATGCCTGAACAACATCCTGCACACGTTTCACTTTACGGAAATTCGAAATATGAATAAGTACTTTTTCGCTCTCACTTATACCGTATTCTTTCTTTAATTGAGACATATTACGCTTGAAATATACACGTTCGTCTATAAAGTTATATACCGTTTGAATTTCTTTACTTGGTTTTACAAGCTCATGCGTTTCGTTAATTAATGAATGCGAGACAGCAGTTACAACATCCGATTGCTCAATACCAAAACGAATTAAATTATTTAACGAAGGGTCGGAACCTAACACAGTAATATCTGTTCCATGCAAGGTTGTAACAATTTTAATACGCTCTCCGATCATTTGTTTTGCTAAATATGCACAAATCGCATGTGGTATTGCGTAATGCACATGTAAAATGTCTAGATTTTCTCTTTGTGCAACCTCTGCCATTTTACTTGCTAACGCTAAATCGTATGGTGGATATTGAAATACAGAGTATTGGTTTACCGTCACTTCATGAAAATAAATGTTTGGATATACTTTATTTAACCGGAATGGTAAACCCGATGTAATAAAGTGAATTTCATGCCCGCGTTCCGCCAATTGCTTTCCTAATTCTGTTCCAACAACTCCAGAACCACCTACAGAAGGATAACATGTAATACCTATTTTTAATTTCATTTACATCCCCCTAATAAATCAGCATGTAATAAAACCGGTTTCTTACTCATAAATCCCTCGGCATACAAGACTCCAACTTCTTTTCCAAACATCTTCTCACGAGCAATCACCGTTTCAACGTATCCTTCTGTTAACGGTGTCTTAACCCCATCACTCCCTGTTGAAAACTGACTTTCATACGATTCTAATGCTTCCACCTTTATAGAGAGGTGCTCACTTATATCTATACAAAAATTCGGTTTATGAAAACCATTAATCATATAATTATAAAAAGACTCCACACGATGTGGTGCAAGTTCCGGCATATATTTACGGATTCCTGCTGAAAAAATAGCCTCTTCCACAAGCTTTGCACAATTTGCATGATCTGGATGGCGATCTTCATAGTACGGCGCAAAAACTAGTTTTGGTTTATATGTACGGATCACCTTGACAATTTCACGTATATACTCTTCTTTCATATACAAACCACGGTCTGGCATCGCTAAATTCAGTCTCGTTTTTACTCCCATTATACGAGCTGCAACCTTTGCTTCTTCTTTTCTCAACTCTATCGTTCCATTTGAAGAAAGATCAGCTTCTGTTAAATCACAAATACCTACTTCATACCCTTGCTTTGTATATTTAGCGATGGTACCAGCCATGCCGATTTCAACATCATCGGCATGAGCACCAAACGCTAATATATGTAATCCACTCATAATTGTTCCCCTCATTTTCTTAACTTACGATAATCTAAATCTCCTCGCTCTAATGCGTGCATTAACATTTCAGCACTTGCCATATTCGTTGCAAGTGGAATCGCATATACATCACATAAACGAAGCAATGCATTCACATCCGGTTCATGCGGCTGTGCTGTTAATGGATCGCGGAAGAAAATCACCATATCTAAATCATTTTTTGCAATCATTGCACCAATTTCTTGATCTCCACCAAGAGGGCCAGATTGATATCTTGTTACAACTAATCCAGTCGCTTCCATAATGCGAAGCCCTGTCGTTCCTGTTGCAAATAATTCATGTTGTTCAAAAATTGGTTTATATGCGTATGCAAACGAAACCATATCATTTTTCTTTTTGTCATGTGCGATTAAGGCAATTTTCATCCGTTGTCTCCCCTTTAGTCGATAATATTTTCTAAACCGTACACAAGATGATCCAGGTTCATTACTGTCTCAATTGATAGTTTTACACCTGACATAAATGATGCACGATTGAATGAATCATGACGAACTGTTAACATTTGTCCATCTCCACCGAACATTACTTCTTGGTGTGCAATAAGCCCTGGCAAACGTACACTATGAATGTGAATACCGTCTACATTTGCACCACGTGCACCTGCTAGTTGCTCTACTTCATTTGGATGACCTTGCTGCTTTGATTCACGATTTTGACGAATTAATTCTACCGTTTTTACAGCTGTACCAGATGGTGCGTCTAATTTTTGATCATGATGTAATTCAATTACCTCAACATCTTGGAAATATTTCGCTGCCATTTGTGAGAATTTCATCATAAGAACTGCACCAATTGCAAAGTTTGGAGCAATAATTGTTCCTACTGCTTTTTCTTTTGCATTCTCTGTTAAACGTGCCAATTCTTCTTCTGTAAATCCAGTTGTACCAATAACAGAACGAAGTCCACGCTCAACTGCAAGTGTAACGTGTTGTTTCCCAACTTCTGGTGTTGTTAAATCTAACAACACGTCTGCTTCTACTTCATCTAAACAAGTATGTAAATCAGCGTAAATCGGTGCATGTAATGCTGGCATGCCAGGTAAATCAGAAATCTTCTCACCACCATGCTTATAATCCACTGCTGCTACTAAATTTAAATGTTCCGTTCTTTCCATAAGAAGGACTGCTTCATGTCCCATACGTCCTCTTGGTCCGGCGATAATTACTTTAATTTCTTTCATTATTCTTTCTCTCCCTCATCAATACGTGTCCAGCGATCTTTATCACGTGTATTAAATTTGTTCATTACAATGTTATGTGCTGTCTCTAAATCAATATTTAAACTATTTGCCATACAAATCATAACAAATAATACATCTCCAAGCTCTTCTTCAATACTATTTTCTTTTTCAGTTGTTTTCTTCGGTTTCTCACCATAATAATGATTTACCTCTCTTGCAAGCTCTCCCATTTCTTCCGTTAAACGAGCCATCATTGCAAGCGGACTGAAATAACCTTCTTTAAACTGACCAATATATGCATCTACTTCTTTCTGCATATCTTTCATCGTTTTTGCTTCCATACTATTCACCTCTAATCCTTCCTCTTTCATGTTAGCCAATTCATCGCGATTTGACAAATATTATTCCCCGCCAAACACCTATTTGCGACCCTTTTTTGGATAGACTATAATAAAGTGAAACTTCTTTTGCGATTTTTGCAAAAGATCAGCCCGAACTAATCGGGTTCCTACGGCTGGTTCGCCTTTCTTCAGAACTTTATCTCCTACAAGCCGTTGGTACGGGGTAAAGTGAAACTTCTTTTATGTGCTTTTCGCAAAAAATCAGCGCACACCAATCGGGTTGCAACTAGAAATTACTTATTATTATGTTTTACTGTTTCAGCGGAGCAATGCAATCATTACATAATTAGGGGGATTTCTATATGACATCAAAATTGAAGATGCGAAATATTATTTTTATTTTAATCGGTTCCGCTATATTTTCTTTCGGTATTGTCAATATCAATATTGAAAACCACCTTGCAGAGGGTGGGTTTACTGGTATTACACTATTATTGTATTTTTTATTTAAGTTTGATCCTTCCTACTCAAACTTAATTTTAAATATCCCTATATTTTTTATTGGTTGGAGGTTACTTGGCAGAACGACATTTTTATATACATTAATCGGCACCTTTAGCGTATCTTTATTTCTATGGATTTTCCAGCGTTACGAAGTGCTAAACTTACATTTAAACTTGCAAAATGATATGACACTCGCAGCTTTATTCGCTGGGGCATTTATAGGTATCGGCCTTGGAATAATATTTAAATATGGCGGGACTACTGGCGGTGTAGATATTATCGCACGACTAGCTCACAAATATGTTGGCTGGAGTATGGGAAAAACAATGTTTATGTTTGATGCTGTCGTTATCGTAGTCTCTATTCTTACCTATTTATCATACCGCGAGGGCATGTATACGCTAGTTGCTGTTTTTATCGGTGCTAAAGTCATTGATTTTATGCAAGAAGGGGCTTATGCTGCAAAAGGAGCGACTATTATCTCAGAGAAAAACGATAAAATTGCTGCCAAAATTTTATCTGAAATGGAGCGCGGAGCAACCTTTTTAAAAGCCGTTGGATCGTATACAAAAGTGGAACGTAACGTATTGTATTGCGTTGTTGCTAAAAATGAAATCGTGAAATTAAAAAATATTATTACGTCTGTAGATCCTCATGCTTTTGTCGCTGTAAGTGATGTACATGATGTAGTTGGTGAAGGATTTACGTTAGATGAAAATAAAAACCCTTTACATAATTAAATGTAACTAGAAAAGCACCTTAGCTTTTCTAGTTTTTTATTACAAGTCTTTTAAGCTTCTCCAAATCCTCATAAATAAGCTCCAATAAACTCCGATTATAAAAAATAGAAGCTGGATGAAAAGTTGGAAAAACATGATATTCATTCTCTGACCATATAAACTCTGCACTTTGCATATCCTTTAATTTTTGAATGGGCTGTTTTAATAATTGCCCATGTACATCTGTGATTTTTTTATTTTTTCCTGTTAAACGTTGAAGACCGATATTTCCAAGCGTGACGATAAGCTTCGGATTTATTTTCTCTAATTCATAATCTAATAAAGGCGCATGGGCAACTATTTCTCCTTGATTTGGCGTTCTATTATACTTTTTTTGTATGATTTCACCATTTCGTTCTTTTTTCTCTCGCCATTTATAAGATCTACTCCGAACAGCGCTCGTAATATATACTTCTTCCCTTGTAACGTGAATACGCTCTAAAAAACCCATTAATTGTTTTCCCGCCCTCCCGCTAAACGGAATCCCATTATGAATTTCTGTTTCACCAGGCGCTTCTCCTAACAACATAAATTTGGGATTTTCAGGGCCTTGTCCACTTAAAAAACCTTCTAGTTGATAAGGAGCACTACGCTCTTTCACTTGTTTTACTAAATGGTCTGGATATTTCATTTCCCCCCACCGCCTTTCCGCATTACTTCTATTATTTCTATTTGCAATACATTATATAATTCAAGCCACACAACAAAAAAAGACTATCAAAATTGATAGTCTTTAGTCGTCGCTACGCTGCATACCAGTATACATTAATACGAGACGTAATAATTCAAATACCGCTACAGCTGCAGCTGCTACATATGTTAATGCTGCCGCATTTAATACTTTACGAGCTTGGCCATATTCATCTGTTGATACAATACCTAACGCTTCAATTTGTTGCATCGCACGCTTTGACGCATCAAACTCAACTGGTAATGTAACGAGCTGGAACACAACACCTGCTGCCATTAGAATGATACCTAATAACAACAAACCAGACATTTGTGCAAATATACCGATTAGGACGAAAACCCAAGACATATTCGAACCAAAGTTTGCAACTGGCACTAACGAATGACGAACGCGCATAAATTTGTAATCTTTTGCATCTTGAATTGCGTGTCCTACTTCATGTGCTGCAACTGCCGTACCAGCAACTGAATGTCCATAATAGTTATCTGTTGATAATCGAACCGTCTTAGCGGTTGGATCATAATGATCTGATAAATGACCTGGTGTTTCTTCTACAGCTACGTTGTATAATCCATTTTCATCTAAAATTTTTCGAGCCACTTCCGCTCCTGTCATACCTGATGTTGAATAAACTTGTGAATACTTGCTATAGGCACTACGTACTCTTGACTGTGCATACAACGGTATGATCATTATGATCGCGAAGTAAATTAAATAAAACATCATGAACCTCCATTGAAGTTTTAATTATAGTACTTCTCATTCTATTTTCTTCTGCCACTATTGTCAATAAATAAACCTTACAATCCATATCTTTACTTATTACATTATCTATTTTTAGAATGTACATTACTTTTTCTTTTCTCTCTCTCTCCTTTATACTTTCTCCATCCAACATAAGTTAATGTGAATAAAATAAGTCCCCCAGTAATTGTCATAAACCAAATGAGAGAGGGTGCAATTTCATCCTTTTTTACTGTGTGAAATATCTTTTGCAAATCCCCTTTAATAATCCCTAATTGCATTTGGCCGCCTTTCGTTTTTAACATAACGTTACGAAATTCATCCAAATAAGATAAATGAGCATTTACACGCTGTACCTCGTTTTCTGGCAAAGCAATCATTAAGCTTGGATAAATAATATTGAATTCATTTAAAAATGTATTTAACGTTTGTTGAAACTGCCCAACATCTTCTTTTTTCATCGCTTTTTCCATTTGAGAAAAGGCATCCATTACTTTTCTTTCTCTTTCCATCCAAAGCGGTTGATATTTCGATACTTGCGCATCAACAGCAAGTTGTAATGCCAGCACATTATCCATTTTAGCTTGCTTACCTAAACCTTCTTCAAAGAGCGATTGTTGCGCCTTGTCGTAAGCTAAAGAAATAACTCTAACTTGATCTGGTGTTACTTCCTGCTTCTTTTCATTCCCCTTGATTAAAAATTGCTCTGAGAAAAGTTGTAATACTTGTACTGCTTTTTCATCTTCATTACGCTTCACTAACTGTAACGAGTCATCTAACAACCCTGTTAGCTCATTCCACTCTTCAGCATATATACGTAATGGAAACATTATAATTAGAAATGCTATCAATCCAATTAATGTTCTCTTCATCCCGGTCCCCCCTATAACTACTAGTACAAAATATGTTAATTGGGACAAGAATAGAACAGAACTGAACCGAAAAATATATTATCGTTTTACAAAGAAAAAATTCTCTTTAAGCAGAGAATTTTTTCTTTGACATCCTTTTCTTTTTTACGAAATATCTATATAAACTATAACAAAGTATACTACCACCTAAAATGAATAATAAAATAGCACACGCAGCATGCATAAAGAACTCCTCTGGTAGCATTAATATAACTGGATCCGTTTCAATATCAAACATCCAATAATCATTACTGAATAAAAGCTTATGGAATAATACAAAGCTCTTTTCAAAATTAATAGCGATTGGTAACATAAGCGCTATCGGAAAAATGATTGTTAAAATCGATCCGTGCAGTAAAAACTTTTCATTTTTCTTTTTTAATAAATAAATTCCGCCTATCACTGCAATCATAATTGTCGCATACATCACATATTGAATCTTTACTAAAATATTTTTAACATCTACAAAATGAATACGGCCATTTGTAGACATATCTAATGTTGGCAAATGTAATGCTCCGTCATAAAACGGGGATAAATATGTAATAAGCACATCGTAATTTCTTTTAATTTCATCCTTCGTCATATCCGCTAAATCAGGAATATTTAAAAAATCAATTTCAAAATAATACAGCCATTTTCCATACACAACTGCAGTTGTTGCAAGTGCAAAAATAGAAAATGCTATGCTATATGAAACAATTAAAGTAATCAATCGATCCAATATTTTTGTACCACTCTTATTTTTCTCCATGTTCTCCCCCTAAATGTTCTAACCATCATAAAGAAAATTGTTTCCTGTGCTCACGTAAGCAACAATAATATGTAATACATAGTACAGCAACGCTTAACCAAAACGTAAAATAACCAATTTTCTCTACAAACAAATGCATAATTCCATATCGCGGCATTTGCCAAAATAAATAATCAATTGCATCGTTATGCAACGTCCACACACCCGCTACTATAAAATGCCATTTTTTTATACGGTAAAATGGAGCATATAAAACACCTTGCACCGCCATCGCAAAGTGCGAAAGCATTAACATGTAGCCCATAAGGCCAATAGAACCTTTTACGTAAATCATAATCGCATTTACAACAACAGCCCAAATACCATATTTTATTAAAGTAACAATCGCTAGTGCTTCTATTAATCCCCAGTTTCTCTTTGTCAAAAAAGCAATTAAAACAAAGAAAAAAAAGAGACTCGCCATAGGACTATCTGGTACAAACGGCCAAAATATAGGTGACGTTTCTTTCAATTGATTTCCGTACCATATAAACCCGTAAATTGTACCTAATATGTTAACAACCAATAAAAATAATAATACCGAGCGTTGTCTTAACATTGCATACAAGTACACCAATCTGTATGTCCAACACCTTTCAAGCAAAGTAATTCATTCACTAAATCCTACTCTATTATAACAAACTTCATCCAACTAAATAGAAAAGCTGACTACAAATTTTGTAGTCAGCTTTTTATTATTTTTTATTATACTTTGCAACGAATTCCGAAAGCTTCTTCAGTTCCTCATCTGTACCTTTAAATACTCCTTTAGGCATGGAACCTTTTCCATCTTTAGCAATTTTAGCAATTTCTTCTGGCTTTAAAGTTAAGTTTTGCAGTGCTGGTGCTGCCGCCCCGCCCTGTAAGTTGTCACCATGACATGTTAAACAAGTATTTTTTTGCATTAATTTATAGCCATCATCATTTTTATCAACTGGCGCTGTTTTTACAATTGCTCCTTGTTTCTTTGCAGCTTCCCAGTCGTGGTGTGCTACAGATTCCCAAGTTAAAAAGATAATCGATGCAATTGCTAAAAGCATAAATCCAGTTGCTACAGGACGCTTCAATGGACGTCTTTCTGGACCTCGATCAAGAAATGGAGCTAACAGTAATGCACCAAACGCAATCCCTGGCATAATAAACGCTCCAATTACAGTAAATGAACCGGAAGCATAAGAATACTTTAATAACTGATACAAGAATAAGAAATACCAATCTGGAAGTGGTATATATCCAGCATCTGTTGGATCCGCCATTCTCTCAAGTGGCGACGGATGCGCCACTGTTAAACATAAATAACCGATTAAAAAAACTGCACCAACCATCCATTCTTTTAACAAGAAGTTCGGCCAAAATGCTTCTGTTTTCCCTGGGTATTCAGAATAGTCTTTTGGAATATTTGGTTTCCGAGCTACTGGTACCCGAGAATCTCCTACAAACTTCATCCCTTTGCCGCGATGCATAATCTCCCTCCTTTAGTTCTTTCCCCTTTAATTTAGCAATCTCTTATAGTGGACCGGAAATACCTTGTTTGCGAATCATGATGAAGTGGAAGGCCATTAAACCTAGAAGTGCTGCTGGTAAGAAGAAGACGTGAATAGCAAAGAAGCGAGTTAATGTTTGAGCGCCAACAATTTCGGAATGACCAGCGAGTAATGTTTTAATATAAGGACCAATGAGCGGTGTTTGCTCTGCAATTTGAATCCCTACTTTTGTAGCAAATAAAGCTTTCATATCCCACGGTAATAAATATCCAGTAAAACCAAGACCTAACATAACAAAGAAAATAAGAACACCAACAATCCAATTTAACTCACGGGGCTTTTTATACGCACCTTGGAAGAAAACTCTGAGTGTATGTAAAAACATCATTACAATTACGAGACTAGCACCCCAGTGGTGCATACCACGAACAATTTGCCCATAAGCAACTTCATTTTGTAAATAGTAAACGGATTCCCAAGCATTTTTAATATCAGGCACATAATACATCGTCAAAAACATTCCAGATAAAATTTGAATTACAGTAACGAAAAAGGTAAGTCCTCCAAAGCAATAGACGAATGCAGAAAAGTGATGTGCCGGGTTTACATGTTCAGGTACTTCATGATCAGCGATATCACGCCATATTGGTGTAATATCTAATCTTTCATCTACCCAATCATAAATTTTATTTAACATCTACTTTGCACCCCCTCTTGGCTTTGCTTTTCCTAGATACAGCGTTCCATCTTTCACTTTAGACTCGTACACATCAAGCGGAGCAAGGGGTGGCGTACCCTTAATGTTCATCCCATCTTTTGTATAACGCCCCCCGTGACATGGGCAAAAGAATTGATTCGGATGTGCTTTGTCCGAATTCCAGTTAACTGTACATCCTAAATGTTTACATACTGGAGAGAACGCAACAATGTCTCCGCTTTCATCTTTATGAACCCAAGCCGATTTTGGTTCTTCAGACTTGTACCAACCATCAACCTGCTTCACTTTAAAATCGAAACGCTTCGGCTCTGTTGTAATATCCTTTACTTGCGCAACAGCAACCATATCTGTTCCGGCTTCTTTTCTTAACACCGGATCAAGCGCAAATCGCGTCATCGGCATTAAAATACCGGCAGCCATAAAGCCTCCTACCCCTGTGAGTGTGTAATTTAAAAATTGTCTTCTTGACACGCGATGTTCTTTCTCGCTCACGAAAATTTCCCCCCTCTATCAGAAATTGTCCCCTCGTGATAAATTATATAAAAAATAAAAACTAGGACACTATCATGATATAATACGCTCATGCACAGGTCAATATCATACTACTCATAATAATAAGAACTTTCTGTTTATTGCGAGTTTCCCCACTTCTCTTCCAACATCACCATTATATTTTTTATATGTGCATGAATAACTTCTCTCTTTGCTTGATCACTAAATTGTTCTAATGCTAATGAAGGAAACCAAAATAAATCTCCCTGTAACTCTTGTATATCCTCTTTCCATGAAAAATCACTTGTAACATAAGCAATATGCTTAAAACCTTCTCTTCGTAAATGATTTGTCCATTCTTGCAAACGACCTTTTTCATTCTTTTGACTTTCTACTAAATACGTAAAAGCAGGCAGTAAAAGCACTCTTCCTTTATACTCTCTTTCCAATTCCATACTCAACAATTCGATAAATTCACCTTGTTCTACAACCATTTTTATTTCTTTCGCTGCCGAAATTGATAAAAGCGGTATTACTCCTGTATCAACATACTCTCTTGCTTGCTCAAACTGTTCCACATCTTTTACAATCCATTTCAAATTTCTTCCCCCCTTCATTTACAAATAACAGAACTTTCACTTTATATATATTAAACCATACTAAAAGAGGTAAAAAAAGAAAAACTACCCAATATAGGTAGTTTTTCTTGATAAAAGTCTGAAATTTGTAAAAATATTAATCCAAATACATTCTATAAAGTTTTTAACTCTGCCGTTAATCTATGAAACGCTTCCTTATCTTGCTTATCTAACGCTTCATCAATTTGTTTCAAAAGGCGTTCTCTTCTAAACGAAAATACACTTTCTTCCAAAAACCTTTCTGCAAGTAAACGATCTTTTTCATTTACTTCAATATGCTTTGGTAGATATGGGTTTTCTTCTAATACAGCTACATAATTCGCATTTTGAAACGATGATTTAAAGTTGAGTTGAATATAAATATCCTCATCTCGATTTAAACGAATATCATGAAACGATTTTTCAGCATCTGTTGTCATAACATTTTGTTTAAAAAAGTGAAACGGTGTGTCTTTCACACAATTCGCTGACATCACTAAGCCACGCGGACAATATTTTGCATGCTCTACGAAGTGGACTTTATGCATCAATTGGTCGTGACTCATTAAATAATTCAGAATCCATACACATTCACGCTGTTTCAGTTGGTAATTATTCAAAAACCATTTTACAAAATCCTTCTTCTCGTTTACAGAAACAGGGGTATTCATAGCAATTAAGTCCCTCCTCTGTCTTTCTCTTTTCTTTTTAGATTCAAGAAGCGGCATTCAGTTTCCTTCCAACTTATGAAAAATCCTCTAAATTATATAACAACTCTTCAATATGAATTTGTGTCGGGTCTAGTTGTAATAACTGGGTAAATACTTCTTTCGCCTCTTTTCGCTTTCCTTCTTCCAATAAGAAATAACCGTATTCTTCTAAGAAGTCTGGATGATTCTTAAAAGAAGTATATGCACTTTCATAGTGTTTTAATGCATCCGAATACATTTCTAATTGTTTTTTTGCATACGCAAGGTCCCAAAGTAGTTGTGTATCTGGTTCTCCACTATCAATAGCACGCTCTACAATTGCAATTAAATCTTCGTACTTTTCTTGTTCTTTTAAGATATACGCATATTTTAATGTTGCGCCTAAATGCCCTGGATCTAACTCAAGTGCTTTTTGAAGAACTTCCTCTGCTTCTACTATTTTTCCTAATTTCGCCGCAATGTTCGCTAACTCTACATAAAACGGAACTGAAAGCTCATCTACTTTAATTCCTTCATGAAGCGTTTCATAGCTTTCTTGAAGCATTCCTTCTTTTTCATAGCTTTTCGCTAAATACATGTACAGTGATGCGTACTCAGGGTCTAATTCTTTTAGTTCTTGCCAAGCACCGATTGCTCTCTGATATTCTTCACCTTGGTATAATGTGAAGGCATATCCAAATAATGAGTGAATATCTTTTTGTTCCTCTAGGCCTGCTTCATAATAAGAAATCGCCTCTTCCCAGTTTCCAATCGCACTTAACGTTTCTGCAAGACGAAGTGCGATTACAACACCACCCATTACTTTATGTTCCGCTAATAGCGATTCATAATAAGTAATTGCCTTTTGTTCTTCACCTTTACTACTATATAATTCTGCTAACCCAAACGTAATAACAGGTTCATCAGGCATCATTTCTTTCGCCTTTAATAGTTTTTGCTCTGCTACATCATCAAAACCTTGCATTTGGAATAAATCTGCAACAAGTAATAAAGATTGAACATATAAATCGTCATTTTCTGGAATATCATGAAGTACTTCAATCGCTTCATCTTCTTTATCTAGATCAATATATAATTCTGCTAAAAATACAGTGAATTCACTTTCTTCCGGATACAGTAAACGTAAGTCTTCAGTAATCGCTAATGCCTCATCTGTAAATCCAAGTGTATGATAGTAACGAGCGATATCATACTTCTCTTCATCATTTGCAATTTTTAATTGTTCTTTTAATAATTGTAATCCTTTTTCCGCTTCACCATTTTCAATATATGAAACAACTTGTTCAAACTTTTGCATAAACGTCTCCTTTAATTCTAAAAAATATTCTCTTCTGTTCATTTACCCCGCTATTAACGGGCAGTAAGACCCCCACCTCAAAATTCAGCTAAGGCAAAGAAGTTAGTTTGGGGATCAACTGCCCGTAAAAGCCCGATTGGTTCAACTAATAATCAGCGGGGGATAAACATCCCCCCACTGATTAAAGTTTCACTTTATCATAAGCAACTCACTGTTAGAACGCAACCTTTAGAATGAGCATGCTTCTTCTTATACTTCTTCTTACAGAGTAGGTAATTGTTCAAAAGGTTCGGATATGACACCGATACCTTATCATCATCTTCTATTGTACCGCTTTCTTTTATGACCGTGCAAATAACTTCTCTCACTAATTATCAAGCCATACAAACCGTGATTTACAGAACAACTTAATTACCAGTCTTCAACCTTTATTTTTAATACGATAAAAAAGGCTCCTATAATAGGAGCCTTCACAATCTCTTAAGAATATGTTTCTTCTTTCTGTACTTGCTCATTTACAAGCTCTTTCAGCAACTCTATAATTTCATCATTTTCTTCTTTCAAACCGACAGTAATACGAATACCATCATCGATACCAAATGCAGCACCAGAACGAACGATATATCCTTTTTTCATTAATCGTTCGAAAGCTTCATTACCCGGTATACCAAGTTTTAAGAAAATGAAATTTGTTTGAGATGGATAATAGAATACGTTATATTCTTTACAAAATGCATAATACTGATTTAGACCTTCAGCATTCTTTTTCACACAATCTTGTAAAAAGGCTTGATCTTCTAATGCAGCGAGTGCTACAGATTGCGCTACAGTTGATGTATTGAATGGTAACCTTGCTACTTCTAGCTGTCCGATTAACTTCGCATCCCCAATCGCATATCCAATACGAAAAGCAGCTAAACCATATGCTTTTGAAAACGTGCGTAAAACCATAAGATTTTCATACTTTTCAAGAAGTGGTAATGTTTGCGGATAGTCTTCTGCTTCCGCGTATTCATAATATGCTTCGTCCATAATAACGAGAGCCGACTTAGGAACCGATTCTAAAAATGAAAGTAATTTTTGTTTCTCAACATATGTACCTGTCGGATTATTCGGATTACAAATCCATACAATTTTCGTTTTATCATCTACTTGCTCTAGCATTGCATCTAAATCGTGAATACCATCTTTAAGTGATACTTCACGAACTTCTGCTCCTTCAATAACAGCATGGTGATGATATTGTGAAAACGTAGGATTCGCCATTACAACGTTTGTTCCTTCATGTAGTAACGCTCGGCTAATCATTTGAATGACTTCATCTAATCCACTACCAAATAGTAGTTGTTCTGCTTTTACACCTAAATGTTCCGCTACTTTTGTCCGAAGTTCAAAGGCATATCCATCTGGATAAAGGGCATATTGGCTCGCTAAAGAAGTTAATGCTTCTGTCACACGCGCTGAGCAACCGAATGGATTTTCGTTCGATGCTAATTTCACAATTTTCGATAATCCATATTCCCTTTTTACTTCTTCAATGTTTTTCCCAGGTACATACGCTCTCAAAGTTAACAATTGCTCTTTCACTCTCATTTTTCTTCCCCCAGTCATTTCATTCAATTTGATTACAATACAGTTATAGCCCCTTACTGTAATCTTTTATCATAACCGTCACTATTACGAGAATACCTCTAAATGAGCACTTCACAACACTTCGCTATCATTTTAAACCATATCTTTTTGAAATGCCTCTAACGCAATATGAACAGTCTCATCTGAAATAGATACGACATTCACTACCCCATATTCCTGCATAAGCACCATATGAATTGCTCCTGCATTTGCTTTCTTATCTTGTTTCATCAATTGAACGAGGCGCTCTACATTCAAATCTCTTGGCATTTTTGGATAGCCGTATTTCAAGAACCACTGCTTCATATCTTCATAAGCAAGATTAACCTTGTACACTTGCTCACTTAAAAATATGGCGAATAACATTCCAACCGCTACGCCGTCACCGTGAGTAATATTTCCATACCCTAGCTCTTTTTCAAGAGCATGTCCTAACGTATGTCCAAAGTTCAAATGGGCACGTACACCCTTCTCTGTTTCATCTTGTGATACAACATTTGCCTTTACAGGAATCGCCTTCGTTAATATATGGATTAACTTCTCATCACGAAGATCCGCTAATGTTTGCACTTCTTCTTTTAACCAATGATATAGCTCCACATCACCAATAAGAGCATGCTTTATCACCTCTGCATAACCTGAACGCCACTCTTTTTTAGGAAGAGACTGTAAAAACGGTGTATGATATACAACTGCTTCTGGCTGATGGAATGCACCAATCATATTTTTACCTAACGGATGATTAATCGCTACTTTCCCACCTACTGCGCTATCGTGCGCTAATAAAGTCGTCGGAACCTGCACAAAGCGAATACCACGCATAAACGATGCAGCAACAAAACCAGCTAAATCTCCAATCATTCCGCCTCCCAGTGCAAGAATTAAAGAATTTCTATCTAATTTATTTTCAAGAGCTGACGTATGAGCCGCATAGAAATTTTCGAAAGACTTCTCTTTTTCGCCACTTGGTACAACAAACGAAAACACGTCCTGCTCCACTTGTAATGCATCGATAACTGTCTGTAAATGTAGTGATGCAACAGCTTCATCTGAAATGATCATTACGTTAGATACAGCTGGCTGCATATTTTGAACGATCATTGTTAAGTGTGACAACGCTTCTTTACCAACATGTACATCATATTCTTTTGATTTCGTTTGAATATGTATGTTTCCCATTAAAATCCCCTCGCATATTCATTATGTTTCTCAATATTTTCACGAATCAGTTCCATACGATCTAATCCGAATTGTTCTATTAAAGCTGTTGCTAATTCCCAAGCCACAACCGCTTCTGCAACGACACTAGCTGCTGGTACTGCACAACTATCTGAACGTTCAATGCTCGCTGTAAAAGGCTCTTTCGTATCAATATCTACACTTTGAAGAGGTTTATAAAGTGTAGGTATCGGTTTCATCACACCGCGCACAACAATTGGCATTCCAGTCGTCATACCACCTTCCAATCCACCTGCATTATTTGTTCTTTTTGTATATCCATGTTCCTCATTCCATAGAATTTCATCATGAACTTCACTTCCCGGTCTATGCGCTGCTTCAAAACCAATTCCAATCTCGACACCTTTAAAAGCATTAATACTCATAATTGCAGCTGCTAATTTCGCATCCAGTTTTCGATCATAATGCACGTAGCTACCTACTCCAATTGGCATTCCTTCCACAATTACTTCAACGATTCCACCAATTGAATCACCATTTGCTTTCGCATCATCAATCGCTTTCATCATTTGGTTACCAGCTTCGTCATCTAAGCAACGTACAGGAGATGCTTCTGTAATACTCTTTAATTCTTCAATTGAACTATACGTAACCTCCTTAGCTTGTACACCGCCAATTTCAATTACATGGCCCGCCACTTTAATACCAAGTTCTGCTAACACCTTTTTAGCAACCGCACCAGCAGCAACACGCACCGTCGTTTCGCGCGCTGACGAACGTTCCAGTACATTCCTCATATCTCTATGACCATATTTAATTGCACCATTTAAATCAGCATGCCCAGGCCTTGGTTTTGTCACTTTCCTTTTCATCTCTTTTTCTTCTTGTTTCGTTAAAGGTTCTGCACCCATAACTTTTATCCAATGGGCAAAATCACGATTTTCAACAACGAGTGCAATAGGGGAACCTAATGTTTCTCCATGTCTAACACCACTTAAAATTTGCACTTGATCCGTTTCAATTTGCATGCGTCTACCACGCCCATACCCCTTTTGCCTTCTAGCTAACTCTTCGTTTATATCATCCGCTACTAAAGACAATCCTGCTGGAACACCCTCTATAATTGTTGTAAGTTGCGGACCATGAGATTCACCAGCTGTAATATATCGCATACGTTATTCCTCTTTTCGTATATGTATTTATCTCACTATATTAACTTTTATCATTCTAAAAATATTAAAGAAATTATATCATATATCGACCATTTTCTTATTCTATATTTCCGATAGGCCTAATTTAAATATCAATATATCATAACAGCTCAAACTTCGTAACTAATTGAAAATAAAAAAAGTGCAAGAAGAATACCCCTATTCTTCTTGCACTTTTTACTATTATCACAGTGATTAAAGCGTTTACAAATTATTTCAAAATAATTAGTAAATCCATTCATTCATTAATTTTGAGTAGTCAACTAATTCTTCTTCTTTAAAGAAAATAGCAATCTCGCGCTCTGCGCTTTCTAAAGAATCAGAACCATGGATAATGTTTTTCGCAACAGTTACACCGAAATCTCCACGAATTGTTCCAGGAGCTGCTTCATGTGGTCTTGTTTTCCCCATCATGTTACGCGCTGTATCTACTACACCTTCACCTTGCCATACCATTGCGAACACAGGTCCAGATGTAATAAAGTCTACTAACTCACCAAAGAAAGGTTTTTCCTTATGCTCAGCGTAGTGTTGTCCAGCAATTTCCGGAGTGACTTGCATTAATTTTGCACCAACTAATTGAAAGCCTTTTTTCTCAAAACGAGCTACAATTTCCCCAATGAAGGCACGTTGTACACCGTCTGGTTTTACCATTAGAAATGTTTTTTCCATAAAAAATCTCTCCACTTCTGAATTATGTATGTAATTGTATATCCCCACACACATATTATCACCCTTATCACAATTGTGCAATAGTTTTGAAATAGAGAGATTATTTTATTTTTTAGAATAAACATTAAAATTTTCGTTTTCCAATATACTTTGCAACATTTTGTAATGCGTACTTTGCTTGTCCACGTGGGAGTGGTTTTATTATTTCTAAAGCTTTATGTAAATAACGTTCACTAAACGCAAATGCTTGATCAATTGCTGTACTATTTTTTACAGCATCAATAATTTCTTGCATTTCACTTGCTGTTGAATTTTCATGTACAGATGTGATTTTCTGACGAAGTACGGGATCTTCCATCGCATATAAAGCAGGAAGTGTAATATTCCCTTGTAGTAAATCTCCACCAGCAGGTTTTCCAAGTTTCTCTTCTGTAGAAACGAAGTCTAAAATGTCATCAATAATTTGATAAGACATTCCTACAAAATACCCATACCAAAATAGACGATTTACCGTATCACGATTAGCACCAGCAGCAATCGCTCCCAATTGACAACTCGCGGCAATTAATAATGCTGTTTTTCGCTTTATTCTTCTTAAATACGTTCTTAAATTTTGGTCATAATTGTATTTATCTTTAATTTGTTCAATTTCACCTTTACAGACTTCTAAAATAGTATGCGATAACGCTTGATGTGCCTCTGGAATTTCGATATTTGTTATACATTCAAGAGACTTAGCGAACAGATAGTCCCCTGTATACATCGCAATACGATCTCCCCATTTTGCATTCACAGTCGCACTGCCGCGTCGTAAAAATGCAGCATCAATAACATCATCGTGAACAAGAGAAGCCATATGAATAAGTTCTAACGCAACAGCAACATGCTTAATTGCATCTAACTTATAATCTCCAAATTTCCCTGCAAGCAACACAAATACAGGACGAATTCGCTTCCCACCAGCTTCAATAAGCTGTAATGCTGCCTCTTCTACTAATGGCTGTTCAGAAGCGACTGTCTTTTTTAATTCTTTTTCTATCACATTAATATCCGATCGTAAAAAAGAGTACATAAGTTGTAACTTCATATTGTTCACCTTAACCTAAAACTTCTTTTTTCTATTTTGATTCTGGTTTAATACCTAAATGCATCGCTGCTACCCCAAAAGTAAATGGTTTTACTTGCACACGTTCAAGTCCAGCTTGCTCAAACATTTGAGCCAGTTCTTTCATCCCTGGGAACGTACTAGCAGATTCTTGAAGCCATGAATATTCTTTATAACTTTTCGCAAACATCTTTCCAAATAACGGCATGATATATTTAAAGTATAAAATATACCCTTGTCGAAAACCAATCATTGTTGGTTGAGATGTTTCTAAACAGATTACTTTTCCACCTGGTTTTACTACACGTGTCATTTCTTTTAATACGTGCATATAATCCGGTACGTTACGTAAACCAAACCCAATCGTCACATAATCAAACGTATTATCTTCAAATGGAAGTTCCATTGCATTCCCATGTAGAAGTTCTACTTGTTTTAATTGTAACGCCTCTACCTTTTGCTTACCGACAGATAACATATTTTCACTGAAGTCTAAGCCAACAACCTTTCCTTGTTCACCTACCGCTCCAGCTAGCGCAATTGTCCAATCTGCGGTTCCACAGCATACATCAAGCGCTTGACTGCCTGGTTGTACATCCATAATTCGCATCGTTTCTTTACGCCACGCTTTATGTCTTTGAAAACTAATTACAGAATTCATCACATCGTATTTATCAGAAATCTTTTCAAATACGTCATGTACTCTTTCTTCTTTTGATTGTTGCATGCTCGTACCTTCTTCCAATGTAAAATTGCTTATGTCTTCTATTTATCCCTTAACACAGAATTTATTTCATTAATGTCTATGTGATTTTCTAAAAATTGTTTTTCTTTCTTTCTCAATTCCATCATCCAACTATTAATCACTACTTCTGCTTTATCCCCTAAAGCATCTTGCATCGCTTGAAAAACAGGTGAATGTTGTTTATCAGCATACAATTGAATTTCTTTTTGAAGACGATTTCCACCTAATACGTATGTGATAAATGGCTTCCAATGTGATAAATGAAAATGATCACATGTTTTTTGAAGGAGCGCAGACTCAATCGTTACTACGCTTTTCATTATGTCATCCGTCGTTTCATGCGCTTTTTGGTATAACATAATTTTGTGTTCATTTATCTCTTTAATTCCTTCAGCAAGTGCACGAATTAAAACAATATCACGATTCATAGACAATAAATAATAATATAGTCCACTATAGTAATCGCCTGCAAGTACTGTTAATTGACGACATTTATGCGATTCAATCGCTTCCTCGCCTGCTTTATTTGATACCTTTTCATGCGTATCAAGCGCAATTTGCACAAGCATAATCGTTACTACGTAATGCTCAATTTGTTCTATATGTAAGTTTGCACTCTTTAAAGCACCATATAACAATGCTATCTTTTCTTCATCAATAAATGGTTCTTCAATATAGTTTATAAAATAAGGATGGCGTAATTTCTCCATCAATTTCTCTTTTATACCCGCATACCCTCCGTAGATGTCACACACAAAAAATCACCCTTGTTTTCTAATTCATAAAACTTATTATAACACATACACTCTATTTTCTATAACCAAAACTTGGCTACACCTACCATTCATGTAAGCAATTTTTCTAATCTCACTCTGTCTAGCTAAAACTATATCATTTATTTACTAAAAAAAAAAAGAAAAGCAGTTTCCCGCTTTTCTTTACTTCGTTTTAATAAACGATAAAATTTCACTGCGCGCTGCAGCATCATTTTCAAGCACACCACGCACTGCTGTCGTTACTGTTTTCGCACCTGGTTTTTTCACACCACGCATCGTCATACACATATGTTCTGCTTCTACTACTACCATTACACCATGAGGCTCTAATACTTCCATAATAGAGTTCGCTACTGTTGATGTAATACGTTCTTGCAGTTGTGGACGACGTGCAATTGTATCTACAGTACGAGCTAATTTACTTAACCCTGTCACCTTTCCACCTTGCGGAATATATGCAACGTGAGCAACTCCATAGAATGGAACTAAATGATGCTCACACATCGAATAAAATGGTATATCTTTTACTAGTACAAGCTCTTCGTGATCTTCTCCGAATACTTTATGCAAATGCTCTTTCGGATCTTCATGCATACCTGAGAACACTTCTGCGTACATTTTTGCAACACGCTTTGGTGTATCAAGTACTCCCTCACGATTTGGATCATCCCCAATCGCCTCTAAAATAAGGCGTACTGCATGTTCAATTTGTTCTAAATTAACTTTTGCCATCCGCTAGCCCTCCCGAAAACCTAAAAGTGATACGAACACATTCTAGCATATTTATGTTTTTAAAAGCAAAAAGAAGAGTTCCCAAAAAGGAAACTCTTCTTCCCTGTTAATATGTAAGGATTATTTAACCGCATCTTTTAACGCTTTACCAGGTTTGAATGCAGGTACTTTACTTGCAGCGATTTCAATCTCCTCACCTGTTTGTGGGTTACGACCTTTACGAGCCGCACGCTCACGAACTTCGAAGTTACCGAATCCGATCAGTTGTACTTTATCACCTTGTTTTAAAGCTTCTAAGATAGAATCAAAAACAGCGTCTACTGCTTTTGTTGCGTCCTTTTTAGAAAGGGAACTTGCTTCTGCAACAGCATTGATTAAATCTGTCTTGTTCATGCCATTCACCTCCTCCCAAAGATAAGACTGTATAATGATCATAAAATGAGTCTTACTTTCATTTGTAGGCAATTTTTACAAATTCTATACTACAAAGATGTAGATAAATCATTATCAACGCCTATATTATACGATTCTCCTTTATAATTCAATATTTTTAAGGAAATTGTTACTGTGAAAATGTGAAAATCTGATGAAACTTGACAATTTACAACAATGTATTAGATAATGACTGTTTATTTTTCTATTTTATAATCAAAAAAAAACAAAAAATCCCTCTACAATGAGAGGGATTTTTCTTATAGTATAATCGCAATTAATCCGCCAGATCCTTCATTAATAATTCTTTCTAGCGTTTCTTTTAATTTATATCTAGCGTTTTCTGGCATTAAGGATAATTTCGCTTGAATTCCTTCTCGAACAATTGAGCTAAGCGAACGTCCAAATATATCAGAATTCCAAATTGATAACGGGTCATCTTCAAAATCTTGCATTAAATAACGAACTAATTCTTCACTTTGCTTTTCAGTACCAATGATCGGTTCAAACGTTGACTCTACATCTACTTTAATCATATGAATGGATGGCGCTACCGCTTTTAACTTCACACCAAACCTTGAACCGTGACGAATAATTTCTGGCTCATCTAAGCTCATATCTGCTAGCGCAGGCGCTGCTACACCATATCCTGTTTGTTTAACCATACGCAGTGCGTCTGCGACTTGGTCGTATTCTGTTTTCGCATGAGATAAATCGAGCATAAGCTTCAATAAATGATCTTTCCCCCGAATTTCTACCCCTACTACTTCTTTTAAAATCTGATCATATAATTCATCTGGCGCATATAAATCAATCTCCGCCACACCTTGCCCCATATCAATGCCAGCTAAGCTCGCTCGATCAATAAATTCATATTGACTAAACTGCCAAACAACCCGATCCACATCACGAAGACGTTTTATATCCTTCACAGTTTCTTGAACTGCTTCTTGATAACTTTGACGCAACCAATGCCCTTCATTTAGCACCATTACCCAGCTCGGAAGGTTCACATTCACTTCTAATACAGGGAATTCAAATAGCGCTTCACGAAGTACATTATATACATCTGTTTCTCTTAAACTCTCCACACTCATTGCAATAACCGGGATATCATATTCTTCTGATAAACTTTGGCGTAATTGCTCTGTATCTGGATGATACGGCTGTACCGTATTAATTATCATAATGAAAGGTTTTCCTACTTCTTTCAATTCATTTACAACGCGTTCTTCTGCCTCTATATAATCTCTTCTTGGAATTTCACCAATTGTTCCATCTGTTGTAATTACAACACCAATTGTTGAATGTTCTTGAATTACTTTACGCGTGCCGATTTCTGCAGCTTCATGGAATGGAATAGGTTCTTCATACCAAGGGGTATTAATCATGCGCGGGCCATTCTCATCTTCATAGCCCTTCGCTCCTGGAACCGTATATCCAACACAATCTACTAATCGAATATTCACTTCAAGTCCTTCATCTACTTCGATAGAAACCGCTTGGTTTGGAACAAACTTCGGTTCCGTCGTCATAATTGTACGACCAGCAGCACTTTGAGGCAATTCATCCTGCGCTCTTTGACGGTCAGACTCATTCTCAATATTTGGAATAACTACAAGTTCCATAAATTTTTTAATGAATGTTGATTTCCCTGTTCGAACAGCTCCTACAACTCCAAAATAAATATCACCGCCTGTTCGTTCTGCAATATCTTTAAAAATATCTACCTTTTCCAAGTGATTCCCTCCCTCAAAATTTTTGGGAATAATTCCGCGTTTATAGTCAACTAATACCTTCTCTAACGTTGCCTATAATATCTGATATAATATAATGGTATTCTAGAAGTTCGGACAATATATCATATAATTTTGTCCAATTTCATATGACTATTAAAAAATATCTTTTGTTTGCATCGTAAGTTGTATAACATAAAAAACCTTTCTTCTAGAACTTATTCACTAAAAGAAAGGTTCATGACTTATGATTTTAAAAAAATTGGTTCTCCGTCCTTTACTGTGTACGGTAAAGAATAAGCTGGTACAAACGGGGAACCTTTCGAAAGTATATTTCGAATATCTTCTCCCTCCGTAAACTGCCCTTCATTTTTTTTCAAAGCGTCATATAAGTCGATTCTATAATCAACAAAAACTTCTCCTTTTTCATTAATTACAAAAGGAAGTCCTTTACCAGAATATGGACTTGTCACTTGTGGCACATCTTTATATCCTAGTTTTTTAAAATCCAATTCATATACACCATCTGAAATTACTTTTTTAAAAGGTGGATATTGATGTTCATCACGATACATCCTAAGCTTTAAAGATAGTTCCTGAATTTGTTCAGCCATCCTAACATCAATTAACTTTACTGTTGGATTTGTTTCAACGTCTATTAATACGTATTGATATACTCCTCCACTTTCATATGCATTCCCTGGTGCTTCTTGTATGTAACGCGGGGCAATCTGTTGAAAGTCGATTGGATACTTTTGATAAATAGGTGTACTCATATCCCTCGTCTTAATTGGCAATATCCCATCATTTTGCTCCTTAAATGTCACAACAGCTTTTTGAACAACCTGTAGCTGATCTTCATAAGGAACCGCATTTTGCTTCATATTTTCTTTCGGATACAGACACCCCGTTAAAAGGCTCATACAACAAAATATTAAAATAATATGGACTTTTTTCACTAGCATCACCTTTTCATACTAATATAACTTGCTCCGTATGTAGTATTTTCGAGACCATTCCATTTACTGCTGTACAGGTCCACTAAATACAACAAGAAAAATAACAATTCCTGACACAACCATAAGGGTGTACGCTACTAACGCTGTAATCCCTTTCAAAAATTTATTCTGTATTTTATGTCTACTTAATAAAATAAAACTTACTGCAAAAAACATAAATCCAATTGCCCCTAAAGCCAACCACATTTTCATAAGCCCTTCTGACATATACACACCCCTTTTTATTAATCTATTTTTATACTATTTTAACAAATTAAAATCTTTAAACAAATACAAAAAGAACATTTTACTACAAATTACGAATATGTAACTTTAATCAATAGGTTTTTCAGCATTTTCCACTAATCTAGATAAAAATAAAACCGAAGCGATTGTATCTCTCGCTTCGGTTGACCAAATATGCCCAAAAACAGCTCTATTCCCATTCTTTCATGGCTATCATATGCAATCTACAAACTCTTTGTTTCTCATAATTTATTTTTTAAACATTTTGCTTAACGAGCCAAAATCTGCTGGCATATTATTATTAATAATCGCTTTTACAATTTGATCCTCTTGCTCTTTCGGCACTTCACGTCCCGCCATAAGAGCCACTTGATGAATTAATTGACGAAGTACAGTTTCATCACGTAAATTCGCATTTTGCACGGATGACGCTAATTTAAAAATATCCTCTTTATTTACTTTCGCTTCCTTCTCAATATTATTAAAAATGTTATTATCCATTCTTTTCACCCTCTCCTCAAGTTACTCTTCATCCTATGCAAAAATAAAAAAATGGTGAAAAGACCCATAAAATAAAAAAGCGACAGAAGTACAAATGTACTTCTGTCGCTTTTCTTTACAGTAAGTCAGGTATAGCTTCCACTTCATGTTTTCGAACACGTCCCATCAATGAGCCTACCGCATCTTTTACGTTATTCCCATTGAACAGCACGTCATATAAAGCAGCTGTAATCGGCATTTCAACTTCCATTTTCTCTGCCAATTCATGAGCAGCTTTCGTTGTTCTTACACCTTCTACAACCATACCCATGCTTTCTAACACTTCTTCTAAAGAATGTCCTTTTCCAAGCATATTTCCAGCGCGCCAATTTCGGCTATGAACACTTGTACAAGTTACAATTAAGTCTCCCATACCGGTTAGACCAGCAAACGTTAACGGATTCCCGCCCATTTTTCTTCCTAAACGAGCAATCTCTGTTAAACCACGTGTCATCAATGCCGCTTTTGCATTATCACCTAATCCAAGACCATCAGTTATACCAGCAGCTAATGCGATAATATTTTTTAACGCACCACCAAGTTCAACTCCAACGATATCTGGATTTGTGTATACACGGAAATAACTATTCATAAATAAATCTTGTACTTCCTCAGCCGCTTCCATACGCTTTGCTGCAGACGTAACTGTTGTCGCTTGTCGTAAACCAACTTCTTCAGCATGACTCGGTCCAGACAATACAACAACATCTTTAATTAAGTTCTCTGGAATTTCTTCCTCGATCACTTCCGAAATACGTTTTGACGTACCAGGTTCAATCCCTTTACTCGCATGAATCCAAGTAATCGGTTCTGTAACAATTTCTTTCATCTCTTGTAATACATCTCTGTACGCTTTCGTCGGTACTACTAGCAGTACTGTATTTACATCTACTAATGCTTCTTCTAAAGAAGAGTAGGCTACGATTGTGCTTGGCAATGTAATGCCTGGGAGATATCGACTATTCTCATGTTTCGTATTCATTTCATCCATAAGTTCTGAGCGATTTCCCCAAATACGTACATCATGTCCATTGTCAGCTAATACCATCGCTAACGCTGTTCCCCAGCTACCTGCTCCTACTACTGTGATTTTTGTCATAAAATCACATCCTCTCCATTAGTCTCTTGCTCGAGCAATAATGTGAATCGGCGTTCCTACAAAACCGAACGCTTCACGTAAACGATTCTTTAAGAAGCGCTCATATGAAAAGTGCATTAATTCCGTATCGTTTACAAACACAACAAATGTCGGTGGTTTTACCGCAACCTGTGTCGCATAGAAGATTTTCAGACGGCTACCATTATGAGTCGGTGTTGGATTCATCGCTACCGCATCCATAATTACATCGTTTAATACGTTTGTTTGTACACGGATACTATGGCTTTCATTTACCTCATTGATAACCGGTAATAACGTTTGTGTACGTTTTTTCGTTTTTGCAGATAAGAATACAATCGGTGCATAATCCAAGAATTGGAAATGAGCACGAATATTTTCTTCAAATGCTTTCATTGTTTTTTCATCTTTTTTCACTGCATCCCATTTGTTTACAACGATAATAACAGCTCGTCCTGAATCATGAGCATATCCAGCGATTTTTTTATCTTGCTCAATAATTCCTTCTTCTCCGTCTAAAACAACTAAAACAACGTCAGAACGTTCAATCGCTCTAAGTGCACGAAGTACACTATACTTTTCTGTACTTTCATATACTTTTCCTTTTTTACGCATACCAGCTGTATCAATGATTACATAATCTTGATCATCTTTACTATATGGTGTATCGACAGCATCACGCGTCGTTCCTGCGATATTACTTACAATTACACGTTCTTGACCAAGAAGTGCATTTACAAGCGATGATTTCCCTACATTTGGACGTCCAATTAAAGAGAAACGGATTGTTTCATCGTCATACGCCTCTTCTTCAATCTTTGGAAAATGATTTGCAGCTTCATCTAACAAATCACCAAGTCCTAAACCGTGTGTACCTGAAATCGGGAATGGCTCGCCAAATCCTAATGAATAAAAATCATAAATATCACTACGCATTTCTGGATTATCAACCTTATTTACCGCAAGTACAATTGGTTTTTTAGAACGATACAAAATTTTAGCAACTTCTTCATCCGCTGCAGTTACACCATCGCGACCATTCGTCATAAAAATGATAACATCTGCTTCATCAATCGCAACTTCCGCCTGTTGACGAATTTGTGTCAAGAACGGCTCGTCTCCAATATCAATTCCACCTGTATCAATAATGTTAAACTCATGATTTAACCATTCTCCCGCACTATAAATACGGTCTCGAGTTATACCTGGGATATCTTCTACGATTGAAACTCTTTCTCCAACTATTCTATTGAAAATAGTAGATTTTCCTACGTTCGGGCGGCCTACTATTGCTATTACTGGTTTCGGCATATACTTTCATCCTTTCAACTTGCTTCTGTTTATTATGTAAAAAACCCTTCTTTGTGCAAGAAGGGATTTGCATTCCAGAATATTTCTCAACGTATCAAAACACCTCACATTATAACACACGTTCCTAATGTTTCACAATAATATATACATTCTCTTGTAAGCGATGCGCAATACCATCTAAAATTGCCTCTAAATTATTTGCAACAAATTCTAGTTCCTCCATCGACTCACAAACAAATAAAGGAGCACCACCTGCAAATTTTTCTGGCGCTGTTGTAATAACTGCCAGGATAACGCTTTCTAACATCATCTCTTATCTCCCCTTCCTTTCGGGGCTTCCGATGACATATGGACGGCACTTTCTAACGTTGGTACATTTCCTATAACACTTATCGCTTTCTCTGCATCTTGATCTTGCGGTAAGACAAAAATTCCAACCCTACCATCCTCTAAATCACGCTTTGCTAACGGTACAAGCGCTGGTGTACCAGAATCTCTATAAATCCCTAGCGCCACCGAAACATCGTGTAAAACAGCTTGCCGTTGCCCTAAATTTGAGATTGTCACCATCGCATCAATTGATTTCGGTTTTAAAATAAACCCCATGCCATATTTCATAATCTCTTCTTGCCTCGCCGGCAATCCAATATTCATAATATAAATATTATCAATATACAGTCCTGCCCCTTCAAAACGAAGGGGCACGTGCTCAATTTCAACAAGATCATGTAGCCTTTTTCCAGACATTAATTTTTTCGCAATAAAAAATGCGATTATAGCCATAATTACTCCCGCAATCCATGAACGGAACCCTATATACGCAAATGTCGTTGCAAACGACGTTAACATCGCCAAATAGTTGCGACTTTCAAAAACCAATGCAATTCCTTCAATATATGTATTTCCACGCGGTACGAGCTCATATCCATCTAATTGTTGAAGCGTGTTTCTTTCCATATTACGTACATCACGAAATTGTGTTGCCGCTAACGTAAGAAATGTAATGGCAGAAAAATCTTTTTTCAAAATAGACGGGATTGCAATCGCTCCTAAAGCAGCTGCAATTAACCCCATTGCAATATGAATAATTTTCCCATGCAGCCTCGTCGGATATTGCCGCGTATCCGTCCGAAGCATTAACACTCTTGTAACTGTCCCCGCTATTACGCCGCATAAAATGGCTGATGTATATTCAGTCATGCATTACCCTCGCCTTTCTTTTACGTGTTTTTCTCTTAAACTGTTCCATGTATACTGATGCTTTTGCAATCCAAAACAATACTGCCATGAATAATGTAGAAACGGCGACGATATCAAAAAATGCTAAACTACCGTAATCATATGGAAAATTCAATTTCCGAAAAATAAATGTCACTAGCAACTCTCCTTGTAACATCCCTACATATAGGGAACATAATCGTAATATGCGATCCCCATGCAATAACACCGATGCATACACAAGAGCACTACTTAGCAGAAACACTCTATCCACCACAATCCAAATCGGATCATATATTTCTAACAAATGAAAACTTGTATATAACATTGCAATAATAAGTGCCGAAAGTAAGCTATATAATTTTTTCCAAACAGAATATAGCGTAATTCCTATAAAAGAAATAATACAAAGTAGAAGAGCATTTACTGATACCACGAATGAGGCAATCGTTACATGTAACGGAGAGCAAATTATAAAAATCATTATACAAGCGCCTAACTTCCACCGAATAGGGTCCTTTTTCATAAAAAAGGTTACGATGATCCACCCTATCCAAGCTACAAAATAAAAAGTACTTCCATCCATCAACTTCACCTCCTATGTTTTCCATTATGGGAACTTTTTATGAAAGTTAATCCACTTTATTTACGCATAGTTTTTTCTTATAACAGCAACACTTTTAACAAGGAGGTGTTATTTATTATGGGTAAAGATCGCCAAGAACGAAAACTACGAGAATCACGCCGCGTTGAATCTGATCGTAATCAATCACTACAATATCCAGGTGCAACTGGACTTGATACACCAGAGCAGGCTCGAAAACAAAACCAGCACTAATTAATACAAAAAGACGGTTTCGATGTTGTACGAAACCGTCTTTTGCATAATCATTTTAATGATTTTTATTTATATTGAAATAATATTTTGTTTACTATATCCTCCTATCACTTCTTTTACCCCCACCTATTTCCCTTATAAAAGCAAGTCCTCTCAAAAATCCAGTAACTAATCATCTTCATTTTTTAACCTTTTTTCAATTACAATTTTTATAAAATACCAATTCCATTCTCCACTTTATATTACGAGAAAGAAAAGAAAACAAAAAATCAACCGAACGGTTGATTTTTTATCTCCTACTATAATGCGCAGTATCAATACCACGCTGCATTAACCAATGATATGTTTCACCTTTTACAACAAGAGGTACAGATTGCAACTCTTCTATCGTCTTCGCACCAAGAGCTGTCATAATAAATTTCAAATCTGTATGTAGAAGCTCAATTTCATCCACTAATTTCTCGATACCATCTTGCATTAAAATACGTAAAAAGTAACCAGCAAACGCAGTTGTATTCGCCCCTAATGCGATTGCTTTCGCTACGTCAAGCGCTGTCTGTATACCCCCTGATGCAATAAAAGAGAGGTTATTATTTGTAGAGGTTGCTTCAATAATCGAGGTTGCTGTTTGTATGCCCCAGTTATTAAAATAAGAAAGCATTCGCTGTCTTCTTTCATTTTCAACAGCAGCAAAATTCGTACCACCTTGCCCACCAATATCAATTGCCGTTACACCTACGTTCGCTAACTGTTGCATTGTTTCCTTACTCATCCCAAATCCAACTTCTTTTACAATGACAGGAACTTTACTATTTAAAACAATTTTCTCAATACGCTGAAGTACGCCAGTAAAATCACGGTCTCCTTCTGGCATCGTTAACTCTTGTATGACATTTAAATGAATTTGCAATGCATTCGCTTCAATCATATCAACGGCACGCTCTGCCTGCTCGATAGTTGCCTCACTACCTAAATTAGCAAAGAAAATACCATTTGGGTTTACCTTTCTGATCACCTTATAAGAAGCAGCCTCACTTTCATCTTTTAACGCCGCCATTTGCGAACCTACAGCCATAGCAAGGTTATGTTGTTTCGCTACATATGCTAATTGCTCATTGATATGTAACGTTTTCTCTCCTCCACCACCAGTCATCGCATTGATAAAAATCGGCGAACTTAGTGAAAGTTCGCCGATTTTTGTTTCACATGTTATTGTGTCATAATTTGAATTTGGCAAGCTTTGATGCACAAAATCAATATCATGAAAGCCATGCGTACGAGACTGACCAGTAGAAAGAGCGTATTCAATATGATCTAATTTACGTTTTGCCCTTACCACTTGTACCCCTCATTATTTCTTTAATTTTTTCAGTTGTTCACCAATAATATCACTTAATTGGAAAGTAGCAGAATCAGCATTTGGCTCATACTGACTATAATCTTCAATTACATTATTTTCCTCAAGCGCTTCTTTTATACTTAAAGAAATACGTTTCTCTGCTGCGTGAACTTCAAGTACTTTCACTTTTACTTCTTGTCCCATTTCCAATACTTCATTTGGATTTTTCACGTGACGATTTGCAATTTGAGATACGTGTACAAGTCCTTCAACGCCAGGTAAAATCTCAACGAATGCACCAAATGTAACAAGGCGTTTTACTACGCCCTCACGAATATCTCCAGCTTTTATTTCGCCAGCAACGTTTTCCCAAGGTCCTGGTTGAGCTGCTTTAATCGATAAAGAAATACGTTGTGTATCAGCATCAACAGATAACACCTTTACCTTAACCTTTTGACCTTGCTCTAAAACTTCAGAAGGTTGCTCTACACGTTCGTGTGAAATTTGTGAAATGTGAACTAAACCGTCCACGCCACCAACGTTAACGAAAGCACCAAAGTCAGTTAATCGTTGCACTGTTCCTTCAACAACGTCCCCTTCTTTTAATGAAGAAATTGCTTCTTTTTTCTTAGAATCTAGTTCTAATTCTACTACCGCTTTATGCGAAAGGATTACACGATTTTTTTCACGGTCTAATTCAACAATTTTCACCGCTAACGTTTTACCTTTATAGTCAGTAAAGTCTTCTACATAATGTACTTCTACAAGTGAAGCTGGGATAAAACCGCGAACCCCAAGATCCACAACTAATCCGCCATTCACAATATCTTTTACAGTAACATCAAACACATGACCAGAAGTAAATTTCTCTTGTAATTCTACCCATGCTTTTTCTGCATCAACAGCACGTTTAGACAAGACAAGATCATCTTCTTCTAATTTAATAATTTTCAACTCTAGTGTTTGATCTAATTCTACAACATCGCTTGCTTTTTCAATATGAACGTTAGCTAATTCACTAATTGGAATTACGCCATCTGTTTTGTATCCAACATTTACAAGCACTTGTTTCTCTTCAACTTTCGTTACAGAACCTGTAACAACGTCACCAACTTGTAATTCTTTTGAATCCATAACTTCTTCATTCATTTTCTCTACCATGGAAATACCTCCCTACAGAATTGACAAAGCATTTTTTATGTATATACGAAATGAAAACAAAGTTTTCATTTGCATGTTTAAGAATTTCTCATCACATACTTTTTTCAATACCATTCATAAGAAAATATATTAAACCTATATAAATAGTATACAGCAAAACCAGCTTGAAAAAAGTATGTTTTGAAATATAATAGCGAATATATTCTGACAGTTTTATTCCTCTTTAACTAACTTCTTACAAATCAGCTCATTTGTCAAGGAAAGAGACTCACAATTCACGTATCCTTTACATTTCTATTTAAACAAAAAAGAAAGGGGATCATCCCCTTTCTTTATTTCGCAAACACTCCTGAAACAATACTCATAATTTTTTGGACAACTTCTTCAATTGATAAAGAAGTCGTATCTAATTCCAATGCATCATCAGCCTTTTTTAGTGGAGAAACTTCGCGTTCTGAATCTAATTTATCACGCTGAGCAATTTCTTCTTTTAGCTGCTCTAAATTAGAATCGAAACCTTTATTTAAATTTTCTAAATGTCTTCTTTCCGCTCTTTCTTCAACAGAAGCAAGCATAAAGATTTTCACTTCAGCATCCGGTAATACATGTGTACCAATATCACGGCCGTCCATTACAACGCCGCCTTTTTTCGCTAAATCTTGCTGACGGCGTACCATTTCTTCACGAACAAGGCGATGCTTTGCTACAATAGATACTCGATTCGTCACATCAGGTGTACGAATTACTTCAGAAACATCTTGTCCATTTAAAAATACAAGCTGTGTATTTTCTCCTTGCTGAAATTCAATATTTACATTCCTTACAACTTCCATTAACTGCTCTTCATTTTCAATATCTACTTTTTGTTCAAGGGCTGCATATGTAAGCGTACGGTACATTGCGCCTGTATCAATATAAACGTAAGAAAGTTCCTTCGCAACAACTTTTGCCACTGTACTTTTACCAGCAGCTGCTGGACCATCTATAGCAATTGAAATTCGTTTATCCATTGTAACACCTCATTTTTTCACTTATAAAACAAAACGAAAAGCAGGTGTTCACCCTGCTTCTTCTCATTTGCTTCACGTCATTAAATCCTCAATTATTGTAGCATAATCCTTCATAGAAGAAAATGAAAACTACCTATTCACCTGTAAGATTTCCGCTTTGTCTTTTACCATGACACCTTCATAATAAACAATTTTAGATAAATATTTCACTGATGACTTATGTATAAATAACAATTGCACAACAGAAAGACAAATAAATTGTATTATTAATATACGAATAAAAATTCTCTCCATCTTTTCCACCGTAATTGCTCCCTCCTATACTATATTTACACATCTCGTTTCGTAATTTTATACATCGTACATATAGCAGTTAATTTTATTGTCATTTGCGAGGCATACTTTTATACATTTCCATTGTCGAATTTACTAAAAACATGTTATGTTCTAAATGTATTTTTTACTTGAAAGGGGTATAAGAATTGAAAAGAATTCTAGTTTTACACACAGGTGGAACAATTGCAATGGAGGAGGATAAAGAAACTGGAGTCGTACAACCAGGTGAAAAAAATCCTCTTTTAAAATTCATTCCTGATTTAGAAGGCGATGTTGATTTAATCGTTGAAGATGTGTTCCATTTACCATCTCCCCATATGACACCGAGCGAAATGTTACAATTACAAGTCATCATTGATGAAAGAGTAAAACAAGACAACATTCATGGCGTAGTCATTACGCATGGTACTGATACATTAGAAGAAACAGCCTATTTCTTAGATTTAACAGTACAAGCAACTATTCCGATCGTTGTGACAGGTGCAATGCGCTCTAGCAATGAATTAGGTGCTGACGGCCTATATAACTTCTTATCAGCTGTAAAGGTTGCTAGTTGTGATGAAGCTGCAGAAAAAGGTGTTTTAGTCGTATTAAATGACGAAATTCATTGCGCTACAAATGTAACGAAAACACATACAAGTAATGTCGCAACATTCCAAAGCCCACAATACGGACCAATTGGAATGGTAACAAAACGCGGCGTTGTCTTCCATCACGCTTTAGTACATCATGAAACATATACGATAAACACAGTGTCTAAAAATGTAGTTGTTCTAAAAGCATATGCTGGCATGGATGATACATTATTAGCAGCAATCGAAAATCTTCCTGTAGACGGTATTGTTATCGAAGCGCTCGGACAAGGTAATCTACCTCCAAGAACACTTCCTAGTCTAGAACGATTATTAAATAAAGGTATTCCTGTCGTATTAGTTTCTCGCTGTTTCAACGGTATCGTTCAAGACGTATATTCGTATGAAGGTGGCGGTAAACACTTAAAAGATATGGGCGTTGTATTCACATACGGCTTAAATGCACAAAAAGCACGTATTAAATTACTTGTCGCATTAGAGAATACAAATTCTCATGAATCCATTCAAAATATGTTTATGCACGAATAAAAAGGAGTTGTCGAGATTTTCTCGACAACTCCTTTTTATTTTTCTCTTGATGCAATGGTTTGCGCAATCGCATCTCCATGAAATCTACCGTTCTCGATAAATATTTCATTTGCATTATTTCCAGCAGCAATGACACCTGCAATGAAAATATTTTCAGCATTCGTTTCCATTCTATCCTCTGTATAAATTGGACGTCCTGTTTCTTCATCAATCTGAACACCCATCTTCGTTAAGAAGCTATGATCAGGATGATAACCAGTCATCGCAAATACAAAATCGTTTTGGATTGTATAAACTTCACCATCAACTGTAAACGTTAATGTATGCTCAGTAATTTCTTTCACATGAGCCCCGAAATGCATTTGAATTGTACCGTTTCGTACTAACGCCTCAAATTCCGGCAAAATCCAAGGCTTTATGCTTGGCGAATACTCAATTCCACGATACAGTACCGTTACACGCGCACCAGCTTTAACAAGTTCTAATGCGGCATCTACACTCGAATTTTTCCCACCTATAACTACTACGTCTCGATCAAAATAAGGATGCCCCTCTTTAAAATAGTGAGCTACTTTCTTCAATCCCTCACCTGGAACATTCATATAATTTGGGTTATCATAATATCCAGTTGCTACAACAATATATTTCGCTATATATGTTTCTTTACTTCCGTCACACTTTGTCGTCTCAACTTGAAAAACTCCTCCATCTTTTTGAACTTTCTCCACTCGCTCAAAAGCATTTACACGTACAGATTTACGTTTTACTACTTCACGATAATACGCAAGCGCTTGATTTCGAACTGGCTTACGATTTTCTGTAATAAAAGCTACATCACCAATTTCTAATTTTTCACTAGAAGAGAAAAATGTTTGATGAGTTGGATAATTATAAATGGCATTTACAATGTTTCCTTTTTCAATTACTAACGGATTTATCCCTACCTTTTGCAACGAAATCGCTGCCGCTAATCCGCACGGACCGCCTCCGATTATAATAACTGTTTCTTTCTGCATACTCGTCCACTCCTAGTCTTCTACCAATACACTATTTATAAAAACAAGAAAAAACCTACTTACAGCAGTAGGTACCTATCTTTATTGTATTCATTTTTCATATATTTGTCATCTAAACGAAACGTACATCCGATAGACATCTGCTAAAAACTGCTGAAATTTAATACCTTGTTTCCCTAATACATTCTCAGGATCAATCTTTCTAGCTGGATCAAGCGTTTTATGTGACACGATATCTTTTTTCGGATTTAAGCCAAAGTTTTGGCATAAATACGCATGATACCATGTAAAACGATTATATGCTTCCCAAAAGTTAACATCACCGCCATAACAAAGTTCCACTCCAATGGCCGCCTTATTCGCGTCATAGCCGTATAAGTCATTATCCGTCGGCACACCATATCGAACATGATACGCAACTTCATTTATAGGAATAATCTCCAATATTGTTTTATCATCTATAAATGTATGCGCCGAAGCTTTCGGTTGTAATTCATTAAAGTAATCTCGATTTCCTATCGCATTGCTTCCTGGATTCCCCGTATCATGGCTTACAATAAATCTCACTTTAGTCAGAGGAATCCCCGGCCGTGAACTTCCATATCCAATATAGTTGCGTTCTATAGGAAACATCGCCATTGCTACCAACTCCCGCTCTAGAAGATTACCTTACTTCCTTATATATGTATTCGGTAGCAACGTCCTTATCGCATATTTCTTACACGAAGAGAAAATCGAAAATATTTGAAGTGAACACCATAAACAACAAGATACTTACAGCCACTCCATAAAAACCGTAAAACCAAACACAATCTTCTTTCGTATCTAAACCGAAAAATTTATTTACCGATTGTAATAATGTGCCACGCTTGCTTTGTTTGTTTCGTAATACTTCCACTCGCTCTACAACATCTGCTGGCATCATAAATCTTTGGTCTACTGTCATTTTCATCATTTATCTCTCCTTAAAATCATTTCCGTTTTGTTTATCTAAGGAGAGTATAGCACGTTTGTTCGTATAGAACAAGCGTTCTTTTTTTATTTTTATTTTATTTTTCAGCAAGCCAAGTAAAAATTGAGATTACAACGGCAATAATCGGCCCTACTACAACCACACCAAATATCAAAAACAGTAGCCCTTCCCCGAACATTCTAACGGTACTTACTTTTCGAGCTTTCATCGTTCTTGCAAGTTCTCCCTCTAACCTCTTAACCTTTTCTTCTAATTGTTCTACTCGTTCCAGCATTTCATTCTCCATATATAACACCTCATTTAATACTTCAACAAAAAAACGTGATTCCCTCGAAAGGAAATCACGTTTTCTCAAGATATAATATTTTATACCCAACCTCTGAAGCGGCTTGCTTCAGCCATTTTACGAACACCAACCATGTACGCCGCTAAGCGCATGTTCACTTTACGAACTTGTGCTGTTTCATAAATAGAATCAAATGATTTTACCATTACTTTTTCTAAACGTTGTTCTACTTCTTCTTCAGTCCAGTAGTATCCTTGGTTATTTTGTACCCACTCAAAGTAAGATACTGTTACACCACCAGCACTTGCTAACACGTCTGGAACAAGTAAAATTCCGCGATCTGTTAAAATTTTAGTCGCTTCTAATGTTGTTGGACCATTTGCAGCTTCAACAACGATTTTCGCTTTAATATCATTAGCATTTTCTTCTGTAATTTGGTTCTCAATTGCAGCTGGAACTAAAATATCGCAATCAAGTTCTAACAATTCTTTATTTGAAATTGTATTGTTAAATAGCTTTGTTACTGTACCGAAGCTATCACGACGGTCTAATAAATAATCAATATCTAATCCGTTTGGATCATGTAACGCACCGTAAGCATCTGAGATTGCAATAACTTTCGCACCTGCATCATGCATAAATTTAGCTAAGAAGCTACCAGCATTACCGAACCCTTGGACAACAACGCGTGCACCCTTAATATCAATGCCACGTTTTTTCGCAGCTTCACGAATACAAATTGTTACACCTTTCGCTGTTGCTGTTTCACGGCCATGTGATCCACCTAATACAAGCGGTTTACCTGTAATAAATCCTGGTGAATTAAATTCATCAATACGGCTATACTCATCCATCATCCATGCCATAATTTGAGAGTTTGTGAATACATCTGGAGCTGGAATATCTTTCGTCGGACCTACGATTTGGCTAATTGCTCGTACATAACCGCGGCTTAATCTTTCTAACTCACGGAATGACATTTCACGTGGATCACAGATAATTCCACCCTTACCTCCACCATATGGTAAATCAACAATACCACATTTTAAACTCATCCAGATTGAAAGTGCTTTCACTTCATTTTCTGTTACATTCGGATGGAAGCGAATTCCACCTTTCGTTGGACCAACAGCATCATTATGTTGTGCACGATACCCTGTAAATATTTTAACAGTCCCGTCATCCATACGAACTGGTATTTTCACTGTCATCATACGAATTGGTTCTTTTAATAATTCATATACTTCGTTTGGATAACCCAATTTTTCTAACGCTTCACTAATAACAATTTGTGTTGAATTCAATAGTTCAAAATGTTGTTCCCTTTGTTGTTGTGTTTTTGTTTGAGTTCCCTTTTCGGCTACCATAGTAAGTAAACCCCCTGTAATTTCACTTGTTTAGTAAACCTTCATTGCCTAGTATACACCCTTAAATTTGGAATGCAATAGAAAACGCTAACAAATATATACAAACTATTTTCTGTTGCAAGCGTTTTCACTATTATTATAGTCCTTTTATTACTTTTAGAAAAGTAAAATACTTAAATATTTAAATATTTTTTATTTTACTCAAACATACTCCCATAAAACTGCATATTTTATTTTAAAAAAGTATGTTGGAGTATTTACAATCATCCCTTCCCTTATCCAAATAAAAACAAAACCTCAGCTATGTTGTATTAGCTGAGGTTTTGTTTTTTCACAAAGTAATTGTGTATTTGTTCTATCGCATTAAAATCCATTAATTCTTTACCGTACTCCATGATGCGATAAATAGTTGCGGTAGACGGATTACCGTATTCCGCTAAAATAGCTATAAAATCCGCCTTTAACAATTGAATTTGTTCCTCTTCTTCCATCCAAAGATAGAAGCGCTTATCCCACGTATATAGCTTTCCGCCAGTTACACCAAGGTTATATAAGCGATTCGACAGGTTAATTATGTCATCTAGCGTAGCAAACTCATATAATATATGCTCACTTTCATCTAGAGTCACTTGCATTTCAATAAACTCGTCACGAAACTCATCATCTGTATCCATTTCTTGATTTTCTTTCGTTACAATTACAACCATCCCTTGTGCTTGTAGAGAAAATACTTCAACTGCAATCGGACCATCTGCTTCAAATCCTAATTCCTTATTTGCTTCTTGCATCATATCACGAAATAATTGCTGTACTTTCGGCGCATTTCTCCATAAATCTTCTTTCGTTAATCCTCGTTCAGATAAATCATCAAATGTTAGAAAAATTTTTATCTTATTGTAATTTAATCGTTCCAGCCTCATCTCATACCCTCCCTACGTAACCAATGCATCTAATTTTTATTATATGAAATAGAAAATAGATGGTTCTTTTCGAACAACTATTCCGACATTTTTAACCATTCATCCCATTCTTCTTTTGTCTCGCCAATTAAGGTTGTTTCAATGTCCAACTGGTTTAGAACGCCTAGCTTTCCGATAAAGCCAACAGAAAGAGATTCCCTTTTTTCTTGTAATAAATTTATAAAGTTCATCGTCTTTTTCATTTCTTATTCGTCAGCACAAGATACAAATACATATTTCGGCTGTATTTCTTCTACCGCTGACAACATACCATCTTCAGCTAAGCTTGTCCTAATATATATCGCCTCATATCCTTTTAAGCGTAAATACGTTGAAAAAATAAATCCTTGCAATGCATTCTTTTCTAACACAATAACTTTGTGTAAAGAGGAAAACATTGAGGCATTGTGATACACCATTCCTAGACGCGTTTGTAAAAATGATAGTGCATATTGGAATTGCGCCATTGAAATCTCATTATTATTTTTTGACATTAATAAATTGTCTGTCACTCGAAGAACGATACTGGCAACAACCTTCTCTGTTGAATATATACTAAAAGCTTCGTTTAATAATGCAGTAATTGTAATTTCATCAAATTTTAACAAAGCTTGTAGCAAATCGTCCACTAAAACAACTTCTTTATCGAAAGGTATCTCTTTTTGAACTGTACTCTGCAAACGATTCTCTTCTAATAACTGAACTGCTTGTCCAATCATCATACCGGAAGAAACTTTTTCCATTAACCATTTTAAAATTTGAATATGTTCTTCTGTATATAAACGATGCCCAGCTTGATTCCGCTTTGGGGCAATAATTTGATATCGTCTTTCCCATGCACGAAGCGTACTCGGCTGAACTCCAATTATATTCGAAACAGCTTTTATATTATATTTTCCACTAAGAGTTGGCATCATTTCCCTCCGCACAATGTAATGATATGTGTTTGAGCAGGTGCTCGGAAACGAAGTGGTATCAATGTTGTTCCGTACCCATTACTAACAAAGAGAATCGTATTCAAATGGTTATATACGCCACCTTTTAAATATTTTTTAGATGGGAATAATCGGATTTGTCCCCCATGCGTATGTCCACTTAATACAAGTGAAATCTGCTCATTTCCAGACATCTTTTTTATTATATCAGGGTTGTGACTAACTAAGATACGAAAACCTTCTTCTTCACAATCCGCCAATGCCAAATCTAGACGATCACGGTGCAATCCAACATCATCTATACCGAGCAAACAAATTCTCTCTCCTAATTCAGACTCAAATACCACTCTTGTATTATCTAAAACTTTTACGTTATTTTCTAATAATAACGCATCTAATTCATGATATTCTATCTCATAATCATTGTTTCCCCACACAAAATATACAGGAGCTATCTCTCTTAACTTTTGGATATTCGCAGAGATTTTTGATAAAGAGACACCTTTCTCTGCTAAATCTCCTCCGATAATTACTAGATCTACTTTTCCTTTTACTTGTTCAATTAACAAATTCGAAATAACTCTTCTATGAATATCAGAAATAAAAAACACATTTACTTTTTGAAAACTTTTCGGAAATTCTTTAAATACTAAAGTATGTTCCAACACCGTATTACGCGTTGCTTCTTTATACATCACAAGAAGTAATAAAATCCCCATGCCTATGAGAGTACTGAATAATATAATCCATATCATATTTTTTACTCCCCTCCTCATAAAGATAATCCTAGGCTTTTATAACAAATTGTGATCGCCTAATTCACTAGCTCTCTTGCTTTGTGGATTTATCTTTTATCGGAATTTTTAATTCTTGCCCTGCACTCACTTCATCTTCTTGCAAGTTATTATACTTTTTAATGACTTCAATCCCATTTTCATCCGAAAAATATTGCTTCGCTATACTTTCTAAAGTTTCTCCCTCTTTCACAGTATGCGTTATCGCTTTTTCAGACTGTTTCTGTGAATCAGATTTAGCTGAATCAAAGAAGATTACTTCAAACGCACTTTTCCCGGCATTATTACTATCGCCCTTCACCTGAATATATTTATCCGTATACCACAAAATACTAATTGGCAGCAGAATGAATAGAAATGTTAAAACCCGGACGAAAATGTGATTTATTTTAAACTTTTGTTTTTTCTCTTTATTTCTATGAATTTCACTACGCGGCGGTAAACTTTCTTTTTCTTCCACTCGCTCAACTTCTAATTCCTCTTCAAAATCAGGAATTCGTTTCCTCATGTTGTTCACCACCACCTTCCATTTATTTTCTTAATTGGAGTCCCATTATAAAATCAACAAGAAAGTGTGCAAAGATTGTTATAAACAAATTCCCTGTCCATTCAAATACATAACCAAAGACAAAACTAATGAAACAGACGAAACAAAACAAAAATGGCTTTGTTATATAACGAATATGTAACACTGCAAATACTAAACTCGCAATTACAATTCCAAAATGAGTCTGCACTACACCTCTAAATAAAAATTCTTCTGCAAAACCGATTACGAACGTAATAACGAGTAAATGTAGAACCGACATTCCTCGAAACATCTTATCGTTAATACCACCATCATCAAACCAAGACTCTGGAAACACTCGCATTGCAACATAATCTAATAACACAATACCAATCGCTAACAAACCACCTATAATAAGTATAGATACTGGTTCCCATTTCCATAAATTAAACACTTCTTTTACATCTTGAAATAATATATATGCTAGTAAACAGCCAATACCGATAATAATTAACTGTGTTATATATAGATTCAGCCTTATTTCCTGCGGACTCATATCTTCAACATTATGCCTTTGAATGCTCATCATTCCTCCATCTTTTCTAGGCCGAAAAGCTTTTGTAACTCTGTTTCCCAATTATAGTCGAAATCCGATTGTTGCGCTCGTCTTTTTTTATAATCTTCTTTTGTAATACCGCAATAATCGCAGCAATTATTTAACTCTTTCTCTTTCCTATAACCGAACTGTTGCAGCACATATTCACGTCTACATCCTTTAACTCGTATCCATGACTTCATATTTTCTAATTCACTATATTTATTACGCAACCTTATTTCTACTTCAGCTATTAATCGGTTCATAATTTCATCTGACAAACCCTCTAATAATAATCTTCGTTGTTGTATAATTCCAACCTGTTCGAGATGATAACGAACGAAACGCCAATATTGCTCATTAAATCTTGCTGCATTATAACAAATTTCTTCTACATCTTCTATTGGTAATTCTTTCGTTTGAAACATTCTTTCTTGTAGTAAAGAAAATAAAAATTGTATTTGCGACTTACTTGGCAATTCATCCTCAATGATTGAAAGTGGTAAATCATGATCCAACGGACTACACAATAAAATAGCTATACTCGGTTTGCCATCTCTTCCAGCTCTTCCGATTTCTTGTAAGTAAGAAGCTATATTAGTTGGATAATGAAAATGAATAATATATTGCGTATTCGCCTTATTTACCCCCATACCAAATGCACTTGTACATATTACAAGCTGCAATTGATCGTTCATAAACTGCTGTTGAATTAACATACGCTCTTCATGTTCCATACCACCATGATAAAAAGCTACACCAGTAACACCTTTCCCTCTCAAGTATTCCGTTAACCTTTCTGTCCACGCTCTACTTGAACAATATACAATCCCCGGCCCTTGTAAATACATCACCTGCTCCAAAAGCGCCTCTTTCTTTTCTTCTATCGTCTCTACAAATTGCACCTCCATTGCAATATTAGGACGGTCAATAGAGTATACATGTTCCGCGGCACCCTTTAAATTTAAACTGTCTGCGATATCTTGCAGTACCCCTTTTGTCGCTGTGGCTGTCAATGCTAACACTGTAGGAGAACCAATATTTTCAATAACTACATTTAGTTTCTTATAGTCCGGTCTAAAATCATAACCCCATTGAGAAATACAATGAGCCTCATCAACAACAAATAATGAAATATGAATTTTCTTCAATTCCCTAATTAATAACTCCGACTGTAACATCTCTGGTGAAACAAAAATAAATTTATATGAAGATAATTTTTTCATCGCTTCTCTTTTTTCATTTAATGTCCGAAAACTATTAAATGCTATCACTCGGTTTTTCACAACATACTTTAATTGTGTCACTTGATCTTCCATTAAAGATAATAACGGCGATACAACAAGCACTGTTCCTTCTCGCATAAGCCCCGGAAACTGATAGCACATAGACTTTCCTCTTCCAGTCGGAAGCATTGCTATCACATCTTTTCCTTCTAATAAATCTGTAATAACTCCTTTTTGACCTGGACGAAATTCAGAATATCCAAACCACTTATATAAATATTCTTCAAGTTTCATTTACACCCTCCATCCGCGCTAATACAAGACGAACTTCAAAATAAGAGATATCTTCTCCAATCGCTTGTTTCAAAACACGTAACTTCCGCGTTTGCAATGCTTCAATTACTTTTATTACTTTGTCTATCTTTTCTTTTTCCATAAACATTTCAATAGAAAAATCTTTTTCTCGCAAAGCAATTTCAACAAAATGATCTTCTATCGTTGCAACCTTCAAATTCCGAATCGTTGCTATTTCTTCTAAAGAACGCCCTTGTCTCCAAAAATTATATGTTTTTTTCGTGGATAAACTAAATAGTTCAGCTCTCTCATTTGGATAAGATATAATTTCAGCTAATAGCGGAAATTCATTTTCTTTATCACGAACTTCTTGTATAAAGAAATGCATTGTACCCCAAAATAAAAAATACACCCTGAACATATCTTGTTTCGTAATTTCTGCTAATTGTTGCAATGTACAACCAATCCGTTCATAACCCGTTAGTCGATATGTTACAATCGTCGCTTCTATCGCATTACTTTTTTCTAAAAGATTATGTACTTCCGTCCACAGTTTTCTCGCCAATTCACTTCTCTTATATGGCCTTCCTGTTAAAAAACGTTTCACCCACATCATTATTTCTGTATCTTGTTGAATCGGGATAAACTTAGTATTATTCTGTTGTAAATTTGATATAGTTTGAATAATCAATGACAATCTTTTCCAAAATGTTTCACCTAATTCTCCATAATGTAAACCATGCAAATGCGCTGGAAAAGCATAAACTTCCTCCCATTTATGTAACTGCGTTTTACCCTTAGGTGTTAACACATATGTATTTTCATGTATTTCTTGAATAAAATCTGCTTGCAACAACTTTACAACTTCACCATCATAGTCATTTCTATTTAATGATTTATATATTCCGAACAAAAAAGAAATTCTAAACATATTTCCATCTTGTAAAGTTTGCGAAGAACGTTTGCCCTTTAGTAAATAATAAATAGATGAAACGGTTCTTTCACCATTCAATTGTTTTAAACAATGCAACAAAGTATATTGTATTTGCATGACCGCTTCCACCTTCCAATCTTAACTTCATTCTTTTCAGTACAATTACACTATCTACTGTCGCTCATTAAACTTATCATAATAAGAACTATATACTTGTATATATTCTATTGTATCAAACGAAATCATATTTACGTATTTTGAAAATCTTATGACATAATTCAAAAATAAGTTGACACTCTAATTGATAAGCATTATCATTATAATTTTATGTTGAAAAGTTTTACAAACCGTTTTACAATAAGGTTATAATTTTTATGGCAAGCTTTTCACATACATATTATCAGGAGGGAAAAAAGATGGCAAAATATACAATCGTTGATAAAGATACTTGTATTGCATGTGGTGCTTGTGGCGCTGCTGCACCAGACATTTATGACTATGATGATGAAGGTATTGCATTTGTAACATTAGACGATAACCAAGGTATCGTTGAAATTCCAGATGTATTAATTGAAGATATGATGGATGCATTCGAAGGCTGTCCAACTGACTCAATTAAAGTTGCTGACGAATCATTCGACGGAGACGCTTTAAAATTTGAATAGTCTTTTATTAACTTCAAAAAATGCCCCTCATATTGATGAGGGGCATTTTTTGTATCTAAATTTTATTTTCCTTAATAAAAAACCATTAGTAGTTCCACACTACTAATGGTTTATATATATTATGCATTTTTCATTTTTGCAAACACCCATACTTTCAGGCGTGAGAATAATGCCACAAATACAATTGTTACAACAATTCCTTTAATTAAATTAAATGGTAAGATTGCCGTTACAACCGTTGTTCTTATAGCTTCGCTAGACATAGCTGGTGAATTTAAAAACCAAGTGTACGCCGGGAATATGATGATGTAGTTTAATACACTCATAATAAGTGCCATTGTAATTGTCCCTAGCATTAACCCTGTCGTTAAACTCTTCACAGTACGATACTTTCTAAATAAGAAAGCTGCTGGTCCAATAAATAAACATCCTGCAATAAAGTTTGCAATTTCTCCAACTGGTACTCCCGTTAAACTTCCTTGAATCCCGTAATGTAAAATGTTCTTTATTGCCTCTACAATCACTCCAGCTACTGGTCCAAAGATAATTGCTGCAATTAGAGCTGGTACATCACTAAAATCAATTTTCAAAAATGGCGGAAGCCCTGGGAACGGGAAATCTAACATCATTAGTAAATATGCAATACTACTTAGCATCGCTACACTCACCATCTGCACCACACTGTTTTTTTGTTTCATCTTTCTCTCTCCTTTTCCATCGATCTTCTCATGGAAAGTGGAAAGGTTCTGCTATGCCTATTTTTTCATAGAACGAAAAAACCCTTTGTGTTTTACACAAAGGGAGAATTTAAGGCACATCAAACAGACGTTCAAATCCATATCTTTTTTGAACGCTTGAACCTCCATCTTCTCCCATCCAGACTGTACTGTCGGCTTTGGAATCACACCAAATCCTGCCTTAACGGCTCGCGGGCTTAGAACAAAATCATAAATAGTTCATCACCGCCGGTCGGGATTTTCACCCTGCCCCGAAGATAGACCGATATTCTATTTTCCCCTTCATTATACAACAACCTCATAACATTGTGAACAAAAAAATTGTAACTTATTTAAAATTAGTTATTTATTTTTCGTAACAATAAATAAATTGCGAGATATTTTACAATACAATCCATATTTTTTATTATTCGGCATTTCTCTTTTGAATTACCTAGTCATATATAATTAAAAGTGATAAGATATTGAATTGTTAAGATAAGAACATTTTCTGAGTTATGGAGGAAATGTCATGAAAAAAGAAAAGAGATATTCTATTCGAGAAGCAATGAAAAAAAACTTAAGAAAAGAATACTTTTACTTAAAAAAAGAATTACTTTTCTACTGCCCAATTGATTTAGGCACATTCTCAAACGAGACATACTATGCTACTTTCGATGAAGATGGCATCAGTATTTATCAGTATGATAAAAAAACAGAAAGTAAATTAAAATTGTGTGAGCGTCATCCGTGGAAAAGTTGGAGTAAAGTGAAGATTGATCACTATTTGACAACTTCTCAATTTATTTTTCAGGGTGAGCGAAATTGGATCTTATCCCTTTTTCAAAAAGGAAAAGAAGCTCAAAGAATTATTGAAGAGCATACATCTTTACAAACAGAAGTTGTTTCCCGCTCTTTCTTAAAAAAACTTCCTGGTTTTCGTTCTAATACACCACTGAATAAATACATCGGTAGCATTTGTTACACTGCACTTATTGCATTTTTATTAAAATGGATGATTCCATTTCAAGCACCACAAATCGCCCTGTATTCTATTTCGATTGGTTGTATGCTTCTTGGCCTACTTTGTTTGACAATCGGTTTAATTGAACCGACTATCGTACTGTTTCGAACAAAAGAGAAAACAAGAACAAAAGTTTTTTACTTATATAGCTATTTAGCTATTTCTGGATTTATATGTGTCTTTATTTTTTGGTAAAAGAAGCCGTCCCAAAATAAATTTTGGGACGGTTTTCTTTTAGATATAAATACTCTAATTCACTCAATACTTCTAGCAGAAGCGCCCATATAATTTCATTTACATTGAACCTTATTTAAGAATATTCAAAGTTTAATTTTTGAGACGTTACCTTTACTTAACATATAATTGTTGATTAGGATAAATTAGCTCTTGCTGCAATCCATTTTTTTCTTTAATTTCCTTAAGTGTCATACTAAATTTCCGTGCAATACTAACTAAAGTATCCCCTTTTTGTACGACATATAATGATGAAGAAACAACTTCATTTCTTTGTTCACTTAAAACAAGCAATGGGTTCATCGCATTCTTTTTCGCCATCGTCCATCTTCCTTGATGAAGTTCTAGATGTAAGTGTGCACCTCGCGATTCTCCCGTGTTCCCTACTTCTCCAATTTTTTCACCTTTTGAAATATAATCTCCTTGACCCACATATCTCTTATTTAAATGTGCATATACAGCCTCATATTCTCCGTGTTTAATAAATACAACATTTCCATAACTACTTGAATAATAAGACTTCGTTACCTTACCATCTTGGATAGCTGCCACAGGCGTTCCAATCGGTGCAGCTACATCAATACCATAGTGTTTTCCATGCCTTGTCCCAAAATAATCACTTATCTGACCTTCAACAGGCCATGTCCATCGATTTTCTTCTGCATAAACATGTAATTGAGATACAAACAGTATACTCAATAACATGACTCCGCATTTTAAAACTTTCATATACATCCTCCGTTTTCTAATTACCACCATACCTTCTCTATTTTGGTATATTACAGAAAAAAGTATACAAAAAAAGAAAGTGAATTACTCCACTTCCTTCTCTTTCTTATCACGAAAAACTAATGCACTACGGTTATACTCCACATCTTTCACTTGTAATCGGGCATTTATTACTCTAGCTACTGCAAATAAATAGTCAGATAATCTATTTACATACTTTAGAACAACTTCATTTATTTCTCCTTCTTTTTGTAAGGACACGATACATCGTTCTGCTCTCCTTACAACTGTACGTGCAATATGAATAGCAGCTGCCGACTCGCTTCCACCTGGTAAAATAAAGCGCTCTAGCGGCGGTGCTTCTTCTATATACAAATCAATCTTTCTTTCTAAGCTTTCAACCATCTCAATTGTCACCTTATAAGGAATTTTTTGTTCCACTATTGCCAAGTCTCCTCCGCAATCAAATAGCTCATGTTGAATATTTTCGAGCTCATTGTAAATATCTCTATAAGTCCCGCCTTGAAGCTTAGTCATTGCATATCCGATATGAGAATTCGCCTCGTCTATTGTTCCATACGCTTCCACACGGATATCATCTTTATCAACCCTACCGCCTATTACACTTGTCGTTCCTTTATCTCCTGTTTTTGTATATAATTTCATTTCTTCACAGCACCTCTCTTGTTATTCTTTATTCGAGCAACATAGAAAAAAGTTCTACCATTCTTTATTTAATTGAGTTTACAAAAAAATAAAAAACAGCAGAACTTTATTCATTATCAACTTTAAAAACACATATCTAAATTATACGATTCGGTAAATATACAGAGAATGTAGTTCCTTCTCCAACAACACTTGAAACAGAAATTTTACCATCATGACCTTGAACAATATTTTTCGCAATCGCAAGCCCGAGTCCTGTTCCACCCTTTTTCCCACGTGTTCTTGCTTTATCAGCTTTATAGAAACGATCAAATAAAAATGGAATATCCTCTTCTGGAATGCCTGCACCCGAATCTTGTACTTCAAAAATGAGGCCATTATTTTTCGAATCAATTACAAGCGTTACATGTCCGCCTGCGTTTGTATGACGTATTGCGTTATCAATTAAATTCGTCAATACTTGCTCCATACGATCTGCATCAAACGGGTATTGTTCAATTGAATCTTTGAAATCAACCGTTAACGCGACCTCTTTATCCTTTGCAATCCCTTGGAATTTACGACCTATTTTTTCAACGAAAGGATGAATATCAACTTCACCTATATGTAACTCTACATTACCACTTTCCATGCGTGCTAAATCTAATAATTCATTTACAAGTTTACCTAAACGAACGGATTCATCATAAATGATTTGAACAAAATCATCAATTTCTTCTTTCGTTTGCACAATATCATCTAAAATCGCTTCACTATACCCTTGCAGCATTACCATTGGTGTACGAAGTTCATGCGATACATTCGCAATAAAGTCTTGACGCATCTTTTCAAGACGGCGTTCTTCCGTCATATCTCGCAGTACCGCTACAGCTCCACGAATTTTCGTTTGATTGTAAAGCGGCGTCATAAGAACTACATAGTTCCCTTTTTGTAAATTAATTTCAACAACTTGTTGTTGTTCACTTTCTACAACAAGATGGAATAGTTCCACAAGTTCAGAAGGTAGTTTTTTACTTAGCTCTATCTCTTTTTCTTCTTGCCAAACTTGTAAGAAATGTTCGGCCGGCGGATTAATTACAACGACTTCACCTTCTTGATTTAACGTAATAACCCCATCTGCCATACTACTTAAAATACTAGCTAACTGTTCTTTTTCTTGCTGCAGTGCATTCATATTAAACTTCAACTGTTTCCCCATTTGATTTAAGGCCGTTGCAAGCTCACCAATCTCGTCCTGAGACACCATAGGAGCTTTCGCATCAAACTTCCCACGCGCCACCTCAAAAGCAACTTCACGCATTTTACGGAGTGGTGCTGTAATTCGAGTAGACAAGAAGAATGCAAAGAACGTTGTTAATATAATCGCAATCCCTGCTGATAAGAATATAAAATCAGTCGTTCTCTCCATGCCTTGTATCGGTACTTGTAAAGATTCGTATACGAACACTGCACTTTGATTTTTTGACTGCACTGGTTTTCCGACAATCATAATATCATTTTCAGTGTTTTTATTCTTTCTACTATTAGAGGCTTTTCTAATGTTATTCTTAATTTCTTTTTTGTCTGTGAAAACAGCCGCTAATTCTTTATCTTCTTTCAAATCATCCATTGTAAGAGTGACTAACCCTTCTTGTTTCGGCGAAGATGATATTTCTTTACCATCTTCTACAATAATGATCCTTGAAAGTGAATCAGAGAATTTGTACGCGATATTCTCAATCGTTTTTACATCGGCACCTTCTTCAATTAACTCTGAAACACTTGTTGCAACTTTTTGAAGCCTATCTTCACTCATATCAACATAATATGTTCTAAAAAACTGTGAAAGTAAAATCGCAACAAATCCAAGCACAAACGAAACGAGAAGTAATATAGTCATCCATAACTTCCCTACTACACTTCTCCAAAGCATCAGTCGTTCACAACCTCAAATTTATAACCTACGCCCCAAACGGTAACAATCATCTTCGCAGCATCTGGTGATTTTTTACTTAACTTCTCACGTAAACGCTTTACATGCGTATCAACTGTACGTAAATCTCCGAAGAATTCATATTGCCATACTTCTTTTAACAATTGCTCACGATCGAATACTTTATCAGGAGCTTTCGCTAAAAATAATAGTAACTCATATTCTTTCGGCGTTAAGTTTACTTCATTACCATCTGCAGTAACACGGTGTGCATCGTTATCAATTGTTAAGTGCGGGAATACAGTAACATCTTTTGTCGTTGTATCTTGTGTAAAGAATGTTGTTGGTACAGCACGACGTAATACCGCTTTCACACGTAGCACGACCTCACGTGGACTAAATGGCTTTACAATATAATCATCTGTTCCAACTTCAAATCCTTGTACTCTATTTACTTCTTCACCTTTTGCTGTCAGCATAATAATTGGTGTCGCTTTCTTCTCACGAACCCCTTTACATACTTCAATGCCATCTTTACCAGGCATCATAAGATCTAATAAGATTAAATCGTAATCATTTTGCAACGCCATTTCTAAAGCTGTATCACCATTATCTGCTTCTTCAATTGTGTATTGTTCTCTTTCTAAGTACATTTTCAATAAACGACGAATACGATCCTCATCATCTACAATTAAAATTCTTGATTCATTTTCCATCTCTACCCGCTGCGTACTCTCACCTCAGCGGTTCACACCTACCCTTCTTTACTATTATGTTGCGCTATTCTCGTTTATTTAAGCAATCTTCTAAATGTTTCACTTCCCATATTATGCTTCACAAGAATAATAAATTTTGTTCAATTTTTTTCCAAAACTATGTATTTTTTTTGAACAGTATATAATGTCCTCGACATCATTTTACAAAATCAACCGCTACTTTGTCATGTTTTTCTCAAAAAAGAAGAAAAGTTGACAAAAATAAAATAGGAAAGTGACATGCACTCTCCTATTTTATTTCTCTATGCATATGAATGTAAACCGGCAATAATTAAGTTTACTACAATAAAGTTAAACATAATAATTGCAAAACCAATTACTGCAAGCCAAGCTGATTTCTCTCCATGCCACCCTTTAGATAATCGTAAATGTAGTACTGCAGCATAAAAGAGCCACGTTATAAGTGCCCAAACCTCTTTCGGATCCCAGCCCCAAAAACGCGTCCACGCTATTTGAGCCCAAATCATTGCAAAAATTAACGCTCCTAATGTGAAAACTGGGAATCCAATTGCAATAGATCGATATCCGATTTCATCTAGTAAATCACTATTCGTATTCTTTACTAACGGCTGAAGTGCCGCCGATACTCGCTTCCGTAAAACAAGCCTTAATACAATATAAAGTAATGTTCCAACTAACACTGACCAAATAACAGTATTTAATTTTTTCGCATTTACAATCGCTGGAACTTCAACTACCGGTTCTAATTTATTTTCTGTCTGTAACTTCCCTTCATGCGGTCCTACTAAAGCTGGAAGATTGTACTTCATTTCCAGTTGTTGTTCATTTTTATCAACCCATTGAAACTTCGCTTCATATTTCATACTAGAAAATACCGTTGTTACTCCAATAAATCCAACTGTACAAACAAGCGTAAACACTACCGTCTCTAGCCAAAATGTCCGTTTACTTCTCGTTGATTGATCTACATTTTTTAATAAATACATGACGCCCGTAATAAAACTAATCGCTAAAATTGCTTGTCCTGCTGCTGCAGTCGTCACGTGAATATGTAACCAATTACTTTTTAAAGATGGAATAAGCGGAGATATTTCCCTCGGAAACATACTTGCATAGGCAATTAATAAAAGCGCAACTGGTAATGCAAATAGTCCAATTATACTTACGCGGTACATAAAATACATTACAATAAATGCTCCTACAAGCATCATGCCGAAAAATGTACCGAATTCAAAAAAGTTACTAACTGGCGCATGCCCTGATGCAATCCACCTTGTAACAAAATATACTGTTTGTGCTATAAACCCTAAAATTGTAATTGTTATTCCTACATTTGCCCATTTATGACCCTTTTCTTTAATGGCTCCACCAAAAAATAGAGTCGCAATTAAATATAAAATAAATGCGGTAAAGAGAAAGTTACTACTTATTTGCACCATATCGTTTCCCCACCTTAACTAATTTTTTTATCGATTACTTTATCATTTGGCTGTGGAATTGCTGTACCTTCTATTACTCTTTCAATATCTTTCTTTAAACCGAACCAATTTTTATTCGTATGCCCTGCAATCCACCATTCATCATTAACACGTTGTATCCAAATACGGCGATGATTCCAATACATACCTTGAATGACACCAACCATAAATATAAATCCTCCAATACCGAGAATCCAAAGCGTTAAATCTTTTCTTACAGTAAGTGCTGTTGCATTTTGCATTTCAACACCCGCAAACGACATTTTATATTTGTTGTTTCCACCAGGTTCTATATTTTGCTGAATACCAACAAAACTCACTTCACCATCTGGTGTTTCAGGTGTAAACATTTTAAATACAAATGCAGGATTGTTCGGTAATTTCGTTTTTGTATTCGGTTTTCCATTCTCATCAAAATAAAAATCAGGAAAATAGCTTAATAGTTCTAGAGAATAACCATTTCCTAAATCATATTTTTCCTTAGGATTCGTTAAATCTACTTTAATCGGTCCCCATTTTTGATTATTTTCTTTATTTTGCAAGTTGAAGGACATACTTTTAAATTCACTTTCTTTATAATCCACTTGATACACTGCAAATTGATCAAATTTCAGTGGTTCATTTACTCGAATTTCCGCTTCTTTTACTTTTTCCAACTTTGGTTTTTGCCCTGCTATATTTTCGCCCACAGCTTTATATAATACAGCATTCGTTTGGAAGTTTTTCGCAATCATTTTATCGCCTACACGATCAATCGCTTCCTCAAAAACTTCCTTGTCCTTACTTTTATCATAAACTTCTTTTATAAATTTCTCGTTTTTTAAGTAGTATTGTCCATCCGTCCCTGGTATTTCTTTCGTTTCACCATCACGTAACCAAAGTGCTTCGTCTACGTACATACTCGGTAAAAAACGAAGCATCGCACCGAATAAAAAGATAATAAGACCGATATGATTTACATATGGACCCCAACGCGAGAAGCGTCCCTTTTCTGCTAAAACGTTTCCGTCTTCCACTTTCACGTTATAGTTTCTTTTCTTTAAATTCTTTTGCACTCTTTCCAGGTCACCATCTTGCGGTGTACCAGTCCCATATAATCTCTGTCTCTTTAAAAAACTAGGATGTCTTTTTACGCCTTGCTTTTTTAAAGCTTTATAAAGTGGAATAACGCGGTCTAAACTACATATCACAAGTGAAATACCGATAGAAGCAATCAAAATCATATACCACCATGAACCGTATAAATTATTAAATCCTAATTGATAGTATAATTGCCCTAAAAATCCGTATTCTTGCTTATAATATTCAGCTGGTGCAATCCCTGGAGTTATGTACATTTCTTGCGGAAAAATAGTTCCTATCGCTGATGCAGCTAAAGTTATTACGATTAGCCATACACCGACTTTTACAGAAGAGAAAAAGCTCCAAATTTTATCGACTATCGTTTTTGTTTGCGTGAGAGATCTCCGTGCACTCCCCTCATAGCGCATATCCAATAGTTTTGCATTTTCATTGCTTTCAAATGGTTTCCCGCAAGCTTCACAAAAAACGGTTCCTATCGGATTAACATGTCCACATTCACATTTAATTTCTTTCAACACTCTCACCGCCCCTGTATCTATATGTACTATTGTATATTCTAACCTCGAGTTACCGCAATACTCAGAATTTTTAAATCAGAGGCACTATAGACACGCACCTCTTATGTAAAGGCTTTCTTTATTACGGAGTAATTTTCTTTAAATACTCTTCTAACTGTTCTTTCGTTTGTTCACCTATAATTTGCTCCACTACTTTTCCATCTTTATCAATCAAAAAGCTTGTCGGTAATGGACCTACTCCATATGTTCCTATAATCTTTTGTCCTTTATCAATAGCAACTGGGAATTTCAAACCATATTGGTTCACAAAGTTCTTTACTGCAATATCCGTTTCATCTGCATCTAACGCTATGATTTCAACGCCTTTTTCTTTATACTTTGGATATAATTCATTCATATAAGGCATTTCTTTTTCACAAGGTTTACACCACGTACCCCAAAAGTTTAAAAATACACCTTTTCCCTTTAAATCTTTTAGTTCAATTTTCTTCCCTTCTAAATCTGTCACAACAAAGTTAGGTGCTTCTTTTCCGATTTGCATTTTCTCTTTATTAGCAAAGAATCCTTGATAAAGGGTAAATCCTACAGCACCACATAAAATGAGTAGAATAATAACGCGAAATAATAAGCGATTTTTCTTCATATTACCTCTCCTCTCCTCGGTAAATGTTATGTATTATCTTCTGTAAATGTTGTATTGAATAAATCACCAGCAGAGCACTCCACTGGTGAATTTTTAACTCTATAGCTTATCTTGGCTTTGTAGAAGCAAGCGCGCGTAATTGTTTCACCTCATGTGGTGTCAATTCTCTCGCATCACCAGGTCGCAGGCTTCCTACTTCTAAGAAAGCATAACGTTCACGTTTTAATTTCACTACTTTACAGTCTAACGCTTCAAACATACGACGTACTTGACGATTACGTCCTTCATGAATTGTTAATTGTACAATAGCCATCTCTTTACGCTTGTCCCAAGAAATAATTTTCACATGTGCTGGTGCTGTTTTACCATCTTCTAATGCAACACCGCGTTCTAACATGCGAATTTTCTCACCTGTTAATGGGCCTTTTATTTTTGCAACATACGTTTTTTCAACTTTATATTTAGGATGCATTAATATATTTGCGAAGTCCCCGTCGTTTGTCATTAATAATACTCCTGACGTATCATAATCTAGACGTCCGATTGGGAATAAACGTTGTGTAATTTCAGGGAAAAAGTCTGTTACAACACTTCTACCTTTATCATCTGATACACTTGAAATTACACCAGTTGGTTTATATAGTAAAAAATAAACAGGTTCTTCTTTTTCAAGAGGGATGTTATTTACTTCTACTTTATCTTGAGGAGTTACTTTTGTTCCTAACTCTTTCACTATTTTTCCGTTAACTTTCACTTTTCCTTGCTGAATTAATTCCTCAGCCTTTCTTCTCGATGCAATACCTGCTTGCGCAATCACTTTTTGTAATCGTTCCATTTCTTTTTTTCACCTCGAATTTATCTTACCTTACATTAGAAAGACTTGGCAACCGCATACGCTTTACGGTTATTCGCTCCATCTCCCTTAAACAACATAGCGATGATATTAAACATATAAAGGTCAAATCATGTTTTTATCCTTTATTATTGTCCATATTTTTCATATTTCTCACAATAAAAGTTCATCATTTTGTCAAAAATACTGCATAAAAAAACCACTATTAAGCTACACCTTAATAGTGGTCGTATACGTATTATACGCGAAATAGCATAAAAAATGAATAGCTTTACTGAAACAATAGGGAAACAAAGACAATAGAGCAAATAATTCCGATTAAATCTGCAAAAAGACCTACTTTTAATGCATCTCCCATTTTTCTAATACCAACAGCTCCGAAGTATACTGTTAAAATATAAAAAGTCGTATCTGTACTCCCTTGCATCGTAGAAGCTAATCTCCCAATGAATGAGTCTGGCCCATATGTAGCAATTAAATCAGTCGTAATACTTAGACCAGCAGAACCTGAAATAGGACGTATTAGTGCTAATGGAACGATTTCTGCTGGAACGTGAATTAAATCTAGCATTGGCTTCATTACTGATATCATTGCATCTAGCGCACCTGACGATCGGAATATAGAAATAGACACAAGCATTCCAACCATAAACGGTAAAATGGAAATTGCAATTTGAATCCCTTCTTTTCCTCCCTCAACGAACGATTCATACGTCGGCACTTTCTTTATCGTGCCATATAAAAGGATAAAACCAATTACACAAGGGATTACCCATAAGGAAATTGTATTTACAATACTCATTTTTTCCGCCCCTTTCTACTCCTTCTTCGGTAAAAATAGCGGTCAATCCAAATTGCTCCAATCATAGAAAGTACTTGTGCAATAAATGTTACCCCAACAATTTCAGTAGGATTGGCTGATTCATATGTCATTCGAATTGAAATGACTGTCGTAGGAATTAATGTAATAGCTGATGTATTTAATGCTAGAAACGTCACCATAGAACGGCTCGCCGAATCCTTTCCTCCATTTAACTCTTTTAGTTGTTCCATCGCTTTAATACCAAGAGGGGTTGCTGCATTACCTAGACCAAAAAAGTTTGCCATCATATTTGATAGAATAAATCCCATGGACGGATGATCCTTTGGTATTTCTGGAAACAACCTTTTTACTATCGGCATAAAAAGTGAAACTAATTTTTTTAACAATCCGGCTTCCTCTGCAATTTTCATTAAACCAAGCCAAAATACTAAAACACTAATAAGTCCTATACAAATCGTTACTGCATCTTTTGCTCCGTCAAATACAGCCTTATTCACTTCTTCCATCGTTCCATTTATCATGGCGTATACAATCCCAATGACAGCCATCGCTACCCATACGAGATTAACCATTGTTCCCAACACCTATCATGTAAGAAAAAATTTCTTTCACATTATTCCAGTAAAGTCCCGTTGTAGCTACTAACTTCCGTTTACTATAAAATAAATTCCGTTCTCCAACTTTCTCATTGCCAACATAAACATCTGTCTTTCCAACCTTTACTCCATCCTCAAGCGTTATACTTTTATCCAGTTCAACTTTTAATAATACGTTCTTTCTTTCCTCTTCAGTTAACGGCACGGAAAAACTATTTTTCGTATAAACATGGTTGGCATACTTCTTTTCATTTATTTCAGCAATTGCTCCTTGTCCTAAAACTTTCGTTTGCTTGAAACGTTCAAATCCTTTATCAAATAGATTCATATGATCATCCCAATCACTAGAAGCACTCAAAGTTACGACAATTAAATCTAGTCCATCTTTTGATGCCGTTGTAACAAGCGTTCTTCCTGCTTTCTTCGTAAAGCCTGTTTTTCCTCCTGTTGCAAATTCATAATAAGACGTTACCAACTTATGTTTATTTTTCCACGGGTAATCCCAAGAATCGGATTTATACGTTTTTGTTCCAAAGATTTTTTTAAATGACTCGTTTCCCATTGCATACTTCGTTAATAACGCCATATCGTAAGCCGACGAATAATGTGATCCATCTCCATCTAAACCATGAGGGTTTGAGAAGTGAGTATCTTTCATTCCAATTTCTTTCGCCTTTTCATTCATTAAATATACGAATCCATCTATACTCCCACCCACACTTTCAGCAATTACTTGCGCTGCGTCATTACCAGATCTAAGCATGAGTCCGTATACTAAATCTTCTAACTTCACTTTTTGTCCAGGCTTTAAATAGATTGCTGATCCTTCCACCCTCACCGCTTCATTGCTAACTGACACCATTTCTTTCATCTTCCCTGATTCAGCAGCTAACAAGGCAGTCATAATTTTTGTTATACTAGCAATTTTTTGAGGTTCATGTTCTGCTTTTCCGTATAATACACGACCAGACTGTTGCTCCATTAATACAGCATTTCGAGCACTGACATTGCTGTTCATCTTTGCATATGTAGGAATCGGCATAACGCTTGCGTACATAATAAGAAGCGTAATGATTACACAAATTCGTCTCATATTTCCCCCCACGTCCTTTTGGCACTTTTTGTACAAGTGTATGCTTGGCCTTTTAAAATATGAACGAAATCTTCCTTCTGCTTCCATTAAAAAAGACGCAGAGAATTTGCGTCTAATATGGTGTCCATTCAATTTGTTTCGCAGTTTCAAACCTTTTTTCTACATCAGGCCAATTTACAACATTCCACCAGTTTTTAATATATTCATCTTTTCGATTTTGGTATTGTAAATAATACGCATGTTCCCAGACATCTAGTACAAGGAGTGGTATCGTATCCCATTGTGTAAATAATTGATGAAGTGTACTTTGCAAAATTTCTAACCTTCCAGACCGGGGCACCCAAACGAGAATTGCCCAGCCTGAACCTTCTACTTTAGAGGCCGCTTCTGTAAAATGTTTTTGGAAACGTAAAAAGCTCCCAAAATCTTGTTCGATTTGTTGTGAAAAAGCACCTCTTGGACTCCCACCACCGTCTTTTTTCATGTTATTCCAAAATATCGTGTGTAAGTAATGACCTGACCCATGAAAAGCCGCTTCTCTTTCCCAATGCTTAATTAAATCAAATTGATTTGTTTTTCTCGCTTCTTCCATCATCTTCTCTGCTTTATTTAATCCTTCCACGTAACTCCGATGATGTTTATCATGGTGTAACATCATAATTTCTTTAGAAATATAAGGTTCTAACGCATTATACGGATAAGGTAATGGCGGGAGTGTATGTCCTCCAATTGGAACAGCTCGTTCGCTATCCCCTCTTTCATATAATTCATATTCCTCTTCTTCTTGCATAAATACTTCCTGCAAGTGATGCTGAATATGTTCTACATCATCACTTATTTCATACATAAACTCTGCATCTGTTTCATACTCATGCTCTTTCATACGCTCTAACAACGCCTGAATTTTATAAGCAAGCATATGGACATCATACACTTCCATTGCGCGGCTATCTAATACGTGAAGAACACTTTCACACCAATTTTCTACTTCATGAAAGTAATCTGTAAATACACCTTGCTGATTCATGTTGCACCTCCCTAATGCTATCCACTTAACTATATTCAATGAAAATCCCTTATATAACTGTACAAAAGGAAAAGAAGCTAAGTCACCTTAGCTTCTTTTCCGCAATCAATATTTGTGTAACATCTTTGTCTGATAATCCGTCTCATAATATTCTAGTTCTTCACGCATCAATTGAAATTTACCTTCTAAACTCTTCATCACTTGCCCCAAAGATGCAGGTGGTGTTTGTTGAAAAACGATAGAATTTTTTCCTGTATATGCAGACCGACTATTTTCATACCAATAATCACTCTTTGGTGAAAAAAACTCTGCAATTACTTGATGGTAAATCTTATATAAAATTTTTTCAGCTGCTGTTTTTCGAAATGGCTGACTATTCAACAAAACAAAACATGCATCATGTCCTTCTTCGCAAAAAACGAGAAGTCGTCTCATTGATGCTAATAACCCTTTATAATATTGCTCATTCCCTGCTGGTGTTTCCTCTAATAAAGAAGGCAACGTATGATAATTTACATAATTGGTTATCAAATTAATAGCATCTTCTAAAAATATAGAAACTTGTTCTGTTTGATTTTCAACCATCAAATTAGACATTTTTTCTCTCTCCTTTGCCATTTCACGCTATTTCTACTCTTTTATTTTTATGTAATTCAGCCAATATTTCTTGTACTTTCGACACCGTTCCCTCATCAAAATATTGTTGAAATTCTTCCAGGTTATTTAAATACAAACGTTTTTGCGCACGAAGTTCCCTATCCTTCACTAAACAACATATCGCTACAATATCGCGCAAATATATGTTTTGTTCTTCTACTTTATACACTGGATTTCCTTCAAAAGGAGTAATTTCTTGTAAAACTTCTTCAAAATATCGAACGTATAAAACCGAAAAAGTTTTCTCTTTATCATTTAATATATATGTCACTTCAGATCTGTTAAAAAAATCTTCTGATGTATTAGGTTTCGCCTTTTCTAACTCATATCCTACATAACCTTTTATAATCATATACTCCCCTCCACCTTCTTTCATCTTATTCTAACTTAATTTTCTGATAAACAAAATATTCTTTTAAATATACCTATATAAAAAATAGCTCCCCTATACAGGAATTTACCTTTTTATTTTTCTTGAAGTTTGTCATAATAATATTATTGTCTCAGTTTTCTTATACAAGGAGAGTTGTATTTATGTCGTTTTCATGGAAACGTTTCTTACAAATCGGGAAAATTATCTTCCCATTTGTTGTATTAACAATTGTATTCTTTCAAGCAAAAAAAGAATTAGCGGGCATTTCTTTTTTAGAAGCGATTGATACAATTAAAAACATTCCAACTGGAGGAGTCTTTTTAGCAATTACACTTGGTGCATTCGCTGTATCAACAATGTTCTTTTATGACTATGTTATGCTTCGTTACTTAAAAGCTGATATCCCTGTCCAAAAGATTTTCCGTATCTCGTGGATTGCTAATACTTTAAATGGATTTATCGGGTTTGGTGGTCTAGTTGGAGCTGGCGTACGCACAATGCTTTATCGTCCATACATAAAAGAAAATGGAAAACTTATTAAAAGTATCGCTTGGATGACAACTGCCTTTATTAATGGATTAGCCATTCTTTCATTTCTTGGTCTTATCGGAATATTAGACACGAGATTTATTTTGCATGAAAAACCATGGCTATGGCCTGTTCTTATCTTCTTTGCTCTTTTCGTCCCTATATATATCGGATTTTCTAAATTAAAAAATAGAAAAGCGATGCAAACAGAGGGACAAGAAGAAGAGGAGAAAAACCCAACTGTTTTATACTCATTAGTTTCATTAGTCGAATGGGTATCTGCTGGTATTGTTATGTACGTCATATTACTATTATTTGGCATTGAAATCGAATTCCAAAAGTTTTTAGGCGTATATGTCATTGCTGCTTTAGCTGGTGTCGTTAGTCTTGTTCCTGGTGGTCTTGGATCATTTGATCTTGTCTTCTTAACTGGGCTTGGGCAATACGGCATCGATACAGGTGTTTTGCTTCCTGCTATGTTATTATATCGTCTCGTCTATTACATCTTACCATTCTGCCTTGGTCTCATTTTTGCAGCTTTTGAAATGACAGGAGTAGCCATTAAAAAGTTTGAAGATAAACCCTTTATTGCGCCTGCATTAGAGACAACTGGTGTTATATGGACTTTGCAGCGTGACTTTCTAGGAAAGTTAGGTTCTTGGGCATCTGCTGCTTTAACAGTATTTGCTGGCTTAATGGTTATTTTATCAACTATTCTACCGACAAGTATAAATCGGGCACACGCCTTACATATTCTAGCTCCAAAACATCTTATTCAATTTTCTTTTAGCTTATCGCTAACATTCGGTATTCTCCTCCTCATTCTTTCACGAGGGATATATTACGGAACAAAACGTTCTTATTATATGACGATTGTTTCTTTAATTGGAGCGGCTATTTTTAATACACTAAAAGGAATTGATGTTGAAGAAACTTTTATTTTATTAATCGTACTCGCTGTATTGTATATGCTTCGTAAAAGGTTTGTACGTGAGAAAATGGAAGTCTCACTTTCCGATATCGTAAAAGTTTTTATATTCCTACTTGTAACGTTATATTTATATAAAAACTTAGGTATTTTATTTGCAAGTGCAAAAGAAGCTTTCCAACCTGATTTTGTCGTTCGTAATATTACACAAGTGAAACGAAGTGCATTAGCAGCTGCCTTTTTTGTTCCTACTTTTTTACTAATTGGTTCACTCATTGCAAATCGTTATCGAAATGAATTTCCCGGGCAACCAGCTAATGATAAAAGATTACAAAACTTCTTAGATGAACATGGTGGAAATGTACTTAGTCATTTAGGTTTTTTAGGAGATAAACAGTTCTTTTTCAGTAGTGATGGAAAAGCACTCATTCTCTTCTCAATAACTGGAAAACGACTTATTGTACTAGGTGATCCAATCGGGGACCCTTCCTCCTATCGTACTGTATTGCAAGAGTTTTTAGCTGAGGCTGATCGATTTGGATACATTTGTGTATTCTACCAAATTGAAAGTAAATGGATGAGTTTATATCACGATTTTGGTTATAACTTCTTTAAGCTCGGTGAAGAAGCTGTTGTTGATTTAAATACATTTACAATAACAGGAAAGAAACGCGCTGGCATGCGAGCTACTTTCAACCGTTTTGAAAGAGAAGGCTATACATTCTCTATTCATGAGCCACCTTTCTCAGACGAATTATATGAAGAGTTAAGAAAAGTTTCAGATGCATGGCTTGGTGGAAAAAAAGAGAAAGGTTTTTCACTCGGATACTTCGATCGTGAATATATTAGTCGCGCTCCCATTGCAACATTATCTGATGCGGATGGAAAAATTATTGCATTCACAACATTCATGCCCGTATATCAAAACGGATCATTATCTGTCGATTTAATGCGATATTATCCAGATGCGCCTAGCGGCATTATGGACGCAATTTTCATCCACTTATTCCAATGGGCAAAAGAAAATGAATACCACTCCTTTAATATTGGTATGGCACCACTTTCAAATGTTGGTTTATCCACACAGTCTTTCTGGTCTGAACGAGTGGCTGCTGCAATCTTTAATAACGTTCGTTATACGTATAGTTTCAGCGGATTACGACATTTTAAAGAAAAATATAAACCAGCATGGAGCGGTAAATATTTAGCATTTAGGAAGAATCATTCTTTACCAATTACAATGCTCTCTGTAACAAAATTAATAGGAAAAAGAAAAAACAGCTAAATTCTTAGCTGTTTTTTCTTTTTTGAACTTGTACAATAAATTCTTTTTCATATTTCTTACCATTTATATAGAAATTCCCCCACATTTTATACGTACCCTCGGCAGGAAATGTAATACGGTATTGTAATTGTTCATCCGTATCCACAGGCATAGCGTATAAAAAGTTCTCCTTCGTTTCATCCACGATATAGAGTGACTCTACTTCTCCTCTCTCTGAATGTAATTTCAATTTTTCACCCTTTTTCGCTTGAAACTGAAATGTTAACGTAACTGGTTCATTCGGATGTAATGCGCCAAATAAAAGAGAAACTTCATACTCCCCTATTTTTTTTGTAAGTACACTGTCGATTGGAAATTTCACTTTTTTCTTATTGTTCTCCTCTTTCGTTCTACCAAAATCTTTCCTAGCGAATGACTCTACGGACTTATTTTTATCTTCGTATAAAAATATCGTATATTCTTCATCTTTCGCTATTTTGGAAGATAACTTATATGACCCGTTCCCTGCAAATGTAGGTTTAATTTGTTGTATGTGTTTTAACTGTCCATCTACAATCACTGCCCGTATTTGATCATTTACACCACGAATTTCATTATTCTTTTTGTTTAACAACTGAAATACAATATCTACTTTCTCATTTCCCTTTCCATTTGACACATCCCACTTTACTTCCTGAACATCTCCTACAGTCTCTTCGTTTTCTTGATATTTTTTTATGTAAAATCCTCCTGCCACAATAAGTACTAACGCAATAAGCCCAATGACAAGATTTTTCAAAACATCACCTACCATTTTTATTGTCTCTGTTCACATAAAACTTCTTAAGCTATATATTCTAGATTATGATTTATGAAATCCTCCTATTTTGCACATATTACAAATAATAAAAAGATTTTAATTGAAAGGATTCGTAGTGTATAATGCAAATGATATTGATTTCTATCAATACATTATAAGGAGGACTTTTCATGAGTGTACATATCGAAGCAAAACAAGGCGAAATCGCTGAATCTATTCTATTACCAGGTGATCCATTACGTGCAAAATATATCGCTGAAACATTTCTAGAGGATGTTACTTGCTATAATAACGTACGTGGTATGTTAGGTTTTACTGGAACTTATAAAGGAAAACGTGTATCTGTTCAAGGTACAGGTATGGGTGTTCCTTCTATTTCTATTTATGTAAACGAATTAATCCAAAGCTACGGAGTTAAAAATTTAATTCGCGTTGGCACTTGCGGTGCAATTCAAAAAGATGTAAAAGTTCGTGATGTTATTATCGCAATGACGGCTTGTACTGATTCTAATATGAACCGTTTAACATTCCCAGGATTTGATTTCGCACCAGCTGCAAACTTTGATCTTTTAAAGAAAGCTTACGATGCTGGAACTGAAAAAGGATTACACGTTCGTGTCGGTAACGTCTTAACAGCAGATGTGTTTTATCGCGAAAGCATGGACATGGTTAAAAAACTTGGAGATTACGGTGTATTAGCAGTAGAAATGGAAACAACTGCTCTTTATACATTAGCAGCGAAATACGGCGTAAATGCATTATCTGTATTAACAGTTAGCGATCACATCTTCACTGGCGAAGAAACAACATCTGAAGAGCGTCAAACTACATTTAACGAAATGATTGAAATCGCTTTAGATGCAGCAATTCAACAATAATACACTAAAGAACTTGTCATGCGTCTGGCGAGTTCTTTTTATGTGACTTTTTATAAATAACTATTTTATAAAGAGACAGATTTCTCCCCTCTACTTTATTGTAACGTTTGTTATAATAAAGTGAAACTTTAATCAGTGGTTTTTTTCCATCCCCCACTGATTATTAGTTGAACCAATCAGGCTTTTACGGACAGTTGATCTCCCACCTACTAACTCCCTTGTATTCGCCGAATTTTGAAGTGGAAGTCTTATTGCCCGAGCGGGATAAAGAAATCATTTACAGTATTTCTCATAAGAGGTGACGCAGTGAAAAACAGAAGTATCGTCTTTAAACTATTTTTATTAACATCAACTTTATTTACAATAATATTCCTACTTTTTTTCCTAGGACAATCTCTATTTTTAGAGAAATTTTATATTAATAAAAAAGTAAAAACAGTTCAAACTGCTTTTGAAAAATTCGTAGATAATTATGACAAAAGTGATAAAAGTTATGAGAAAGTTAGAAAACTAAAACAAGAATTTCATGATAAAACAAATGCCGATATGCAGTTTTTGGATTCTAACGGTATTATTAAAAGTGATAACAATTACTATATCGATGTATTTAATCCCAACAATAATAAACAGTATTCCATTCCACTCAATAACCTTTTAACACCAGAAGAATATAATAAATTCGAAAATTTAGGTTTAAAAAAAGATGTAATAATTAATGTTGATGGAGTCGTACAAGAGAATAATATTATTACACCACAAAAATTAGGAACGAATTATAATCAATGGCAAAACGAACATTTCTATTCGGATTTTCAGTCAATTAATGGTAATCCTTCTAAGAATAGACTTGCAAGCCGATACAAATCTACAACTCGTATCGTCTTTACAGGTGTTATAACTAAGTTACAGCTCCCATCAAAAGCTGAGGTTCGTCTTGCAAATGATATTGAAACATTACAAGCCGTTCAATATTTTGCAGATATTATTAGAGATGGCACTTCTAACTCGAACCAATTAAACACGTTCATATTAGATGGCGGCGAAAATATAAAAAATAGTATCTTTGTAAAGCCGATTATAGAAAACGGAAAGATTACAGAATATGCTTTTGCGATAGCGTCTTTACAACCCGTTAATGAAGCGATGCTAGTTTTAAAAGACTATTATGTTTATGCCTTAATCATCGTGTTTCTCGTTATTATTTTGTTATCCTTCTACTACTCAAAAATCATTGTTAAGCCATTAATTAAAATGAATCGTGTTACAAAAAAAATGGCTAATTTTGATTTCAGCGAGAAATTACCTGTTACAGCCGACGATGAAATTGGTGGGCTTTCCGGCAGTATCAATACATTATCTGTAAATTTAAAAGATCGAATCGATCGATTAAATGTTGCCAATACAAAGTTACAACAAGACATTGAACGTGAACGTCAATTAGAGAAAACAAGAAAAGAATTCATTTCTGGCGTATCACACGAATTAAAAACACCACTGAGTGTAATTAGAAGTTTTGCAGAAGGTATTAAAGATGGTGTTAGTAAGGATACTTCGTATTATACTGATGTTATTTTAGAAGAAACAGAAAATATGAACAGGCTGATTGTTGAAATGTTAGAATTAGCAAAGTTAGAATCTGGTACTTACAAACTAGATATGACGACGTTCTCAATTGGTGAATTAACGCAACAAGTCTATACAAAATTATTATTTAGCATGGAAGAAAAGCATCTACAAGTGAACGTCGATGCAGACCCTTCTATACTTGTTAAAGCAAATCGTAGCCGTATTGAGCAAGTAGTTGTGAACTTACTAAGTAATGCAATCCGCTATACGCCGGATGGAGAAAAAATACAAGTCTCCATTATAGAAGCAGAAGATACCGTAAAAATCGAAATCGAAAATACAGGAAACCCTATCCCTGAAGAAAGTCTTGAAAAAATTTGGGATCGCTTCTATCGCCTAGATGCATCACGTAGCCGTCACACCGGAGGTACCGGTCTCGGATTATCTATTGTAAAAAACATTTTAGACCTCCATCATGCCGAGTACGGTGTGTATAATACGACTAACAGTGTTGTATTCTATTTCAATTTACAAAAAGTAAAAGAAGTCAAATAATTTGTCTTAATTTCACTAGGAGTTCACATGAAATTCACACTCTCCCTTTATAGTAAGAAACAAGTTAATCCTTTCCTTTACACATATAAAAGAGGAGAGTGCGTGAAATGAAACAAGCAGGACAACCTATTCAAAATGAAAAACAATTAGAAACTATCAAAAATATACTTTTACAATCTTCGAAACGTGATGGCTTATTATTCGTATTAGCTGTAAATTCTGGCTTAAAAGTAAGTGAAATCTTACAATTAAAAGTTAGTGATGTAATCGATGAAAATGAAAATGTTCGCCATTCCATTTTATTTTACAATGAAAAAGTGAAGAAACATAAATGGTTTGCTGTAAATGAAGACTTACAGCACGCAATCGAAGACTACATGAAAGAACGTAAAACTTGGAAACGTAATGAACCATTGTTAAAATCTCAAAAAGGAACAAAATCTATTACGAGACAACATGCATGGTACATTTTAAACAAAGCTGCAAAAGAAGTTGGATTAGAAGGGATTAGCTCACATACACTTCGAAAAACTTGGGGTTATTGTGCATACAAATCAGGTGTTGATATTGCATTTTTACAACACTTCTTTGATCACAGTACTCCATCAAAAACTTTAAAGTATATCGGTATTGCTTAATAACTCTTATACATAAAAAAGGTTACCATTTGAAAATTTGGTAACCTTTTTTATATTTCATATTCTCTTTTCTTGTCTCTCCTATACTGTAGTGGTACTCTAATAATAAGGGGGAGAAATTATGAACACACTTACAATTGAATTACCAAAAGAAACGGCTGAAAAACTTGATTTATTAAAACAAGCTTACGAAAAGAAAACAGGTGCTTCTATCTCTGAGAGCACTCTCGTGCAAACACTTATCTCAAAAGAATTTATCCAGGCGATAACTCCTTTTGATTTACAACAATTCATCAACGGAAAAGAACAGCATTAATGCTGTTCTTTTTTTATCTCTATTTAAAATATACAAAGTTTTTTATATATTTTTAGAAAAACCATTGACAATGATAATGATAACCATTATCATTTATTATGAAGCCAACAATTGATGAATCAACCAAACGCTCAGTAACATTGTTACCCCTCTTTTTCATATAGAAAGGCACTGTACATTCCCCCTGTTTGTACAGTGCCTTTCTTGTTTATTATCATTCAAAAAAATTTAATTGCTCCGGCTTCGGCTCACCATATGTAATGTTCATCATTTTCATAAGCTGTTTCGCATTATCTGCTGCATCCCCACCTGAATTGTTGTTAAACAGTACGTATATATCCTTTGTTTTCTTTTTTAATTGCTCTAGTCGTTCCACCCATTCTTCCAGTTCTTTATTGTTGTAGCGATATAAACAACGAACCGCTCTCCAATTTTCCCCTTTATCAAGCCAACCATGAACATTTCGACCGTGAAAACGTATTAATGCCATGTTTGAATTCGTAACCTCTAATACGAGTGGCACAGAACCTATCCCAGCCTGTGGTTCATCACAAATTGTATGAACCCATTTCTCCTGTTCTAGAAACTGTAACGTCTTATCTCTCATTTCTGGATAAAACCATGTTTGATTTCGAAATTCTATTGCACATGGTAAACCTTCCATTTTTTCTTTCGTATATCGAAGAAAATCTACATTTTTCTTTTTGCAATCAAACCATGGTGGATATTGAAATAAAATTGTTTTTAATTTATTAGCTTCTATTAAAGGAAGAATGGACTGCTTATACACATCAAACATCTCATCAAACGTAGAAAAAGGAAATTCCCCTTTCATATGTCCTGTCATTCCTTGATACGCTTTTACGACAAAAGAAAAATCTTTCGGCGTTTCCATTGCCCATTTTATATAATTTCGTGCAGGTTGCATCGCGTAAAATGAACTATCCACTTCCACAATAGGAAAATACTCACTATATGTTCGTAATTTATTTCTATTTTCATAGGAATCTACGTATAAAGAATCATGATCTCCCCATCCTGTCACTCCAATGAACAGCACATATATTCCTCCCTTTTTAACTTTATCTTCTATTCACTCCCCAAACACTTTTGCTAATCAATTTCATTAAGTGGCCCTTTCTTTAAGAGTATCCTTATTAAAATATGATATACTATATGGAAGAATTTTTAAAATGAGGGGTTATTTATTTATGCTTCCAAACGATGCTACTGTATCTCATGAAAAACGAATTGAAGAACTAGAAAATAAAGTGCGTTTTTATGAAGAACTTGTAAATCAATTACCACATCATTTCACATACAAAAATCCACATATTGGTTTACAAATAAAGAAAACTAGAGCAACTCATTCCATTCAAGAAATACCAAAAGAGAATAAAGAGGCTCATTTTCAACTTACTTGTGATTCATTATTCTTATTTGAACAACTTGAAAAACACTTTGTACATATTTTTGATGCCTTTTCACATCATGTAACCTTTGTCGATAGTAAAGGGAATATTACTTTATGTAATCAAGTTGCCGCAGATGATTTCGGTGTAATACGAAATGATATTATCGGAAAACCGATTCAACAATTACTAAACTTGCCGGAAGAAAAAATTAAAGCGATTGAAACATTAAGAACGGGAACAGAAATATATAATGAAGAAGTTTTAGACAAAAACTATGGCATTATAAACAACCGAATTATTCGCGATTATAACGGGGAGATTTTTAGGGTTATTAGTGTCTTTCATTATTTAAACACAGAGCGTGATGCAGAGAAGTTTTCGTTAGCAGGACGAATCGCAGCCGGAATTGCACACGAGGTACGAAACCCTCTTACGACAGTACGAGGATACTTACAATTTTTACAAGAAAGTGTTTCTCCATCAAATAAAGAGTTATTTAAAAGCTTACTTATCCCTGAATTAGATCGTGCAAATAGTATTATTACAAAATTTTTAGCCATTTCAAAAACACGTGAATTTACAAGAGAACCGTTTCCTATTAATACATTTTTATGCGACTATATTCAACAGTTACTAGCTAGTGAAGTCTTCTTGCATAACATTTCAATTGATTATAACTTTTCTAATGAATTAGATGATATTTTAGTCAATATTGATCGACATGAACTTGTTCAAGTATTTTTAAACCTATTTCAAAATGCCGTCGATGCTCAAGGCGAAAAGCCTCTTTCTATTCAAATCACTAGTTATCGCCTAGATAACTTCGTTCGGATTACTTTCACAGACAATGGAATTGGTATTCCTCTAGCTATTCAAGAATATATCTTTGATCCATTCTTCTCAACGAAGGATTCGGGGACAGGACTAGGCTTATCAGTAACAAAAAAAATCATCCAAAATCATAACGGTACGCTCAAAATGACTAGTGATCCAGACGGTACAACCTTCACTGTTTCTATTCCGATTTTACCTAAAGTAAATCGTGAAGCAATTAACTTATAAAATGAGAATGCTGTTCTATTAACTCCCTTTAATTGTTAAGCACACTCTAACAATTAAAGGGAGTTTTTTAAAACATATAGATTTTTCTCTACTTCTTTATTGTTCGTGTTAGGTAGGTAAACTTCTTATTTTTTGAGAAATAGTAGTTTGTCCATCACGAATTTAATTTAAATTTCATTATAATACATAGTAACGACTATTATTCTATGAAAGAAAGGAATGCAAAGATAAACAACAAAAATAAAGGGAAAGTATTTTATGGTAATGATTGTTGCGAAGTAAGAGCTTGTAGTTATATCAACATCTCTAAGTCCGAACTTAAATAATTTGTTAGACTTCTTCAAGCTCTCGGCCAAGCTATTCAAGCTGTCTTAGTTCAATATGGATCTGGTTCCTAGGTGGAGGCGCTACTGGACCAGCGGGTACTCCGATTCGGGTAACTATAGCTGCAATAGGAAACTCCAATGCTCAAACAATATCAACTGGAATTAATATTCAATTAAATCAAGTTTTTGAAATAAATAATATTAACTTTAATGACACTACACATACTTTACAGGCGTATATGATATTAGTTTCTCGGCATCTACAACTTTCCCAGGCTCTTCACCGTTTGGATTCGGTATTTCATTCAATGGCCAACCACCTACTCGTAATTTTTCAACTAATGTTATCGGTAGTGCTGTTTCTTTCTCTACAATTGTTACTTTACAAGCTGGTACAACGATTTCTGTACAACCTACAGCAAATACTATTTCTATTCCTAACACGGGCGATACAACTGCGACACTATCTGTACTCCGAATTTACTAACCACAATTTCCGATAATATTTTGGGAGGACTAAACACATTTATAAGTAATAGGTGTGTTTTTGATTGTCTATTAAATCTCTCTTTTAATAAAAAGGAGCACTTATTTGGGAGGATAAGTGCTCCTTCTTTACGTTTCTTTACCTCAAATTTACTCTATCTTAATCCTCATTTTGTATGATAAATAATGAAGTCAAAGATATGAAAGAGGGATGAAAAATGAGAGTTATGTCACCGATACGCATTTGGATTGCTCTTATGATATGCATTATTTTATGTGTAGGGTTTTTTTTAACTCTAAAATATTCTACTATTTCAAAAGCAGAGAGAAAAACAGTTCCATACACACTTTTGTATACGAAACAAAACAACATCCTTTATTCCAATTCCACAAATAATGAAAAAAAAGTTATAAAAGGAATGCTTATTACGAAAGCTTCTAGTTACGAAACTCTACTTCAAATTACTGAAACGATTAAAGATCAGTATACAAATAAAGGAATTGATGAAATCACGCTGACTATCCATAATGAAAATAATGGTAGTTATGAAGAAGAATTACCATACGAACCGATTAGTAAAGGAACAATAATCATCACATACGATTCTCAATCCTTTGGCAGTACCAACATTACTCTTAATGAATAGTAGCATTTACCCCACTAATTATGAGCTCACTTCATTTTTTACATGAGAAAGAGGCGAATAACGAAATTCGCCTCTTTCTTTTACCATAACGATGGAATCCACTCTTTCACTTTATTAAACCACTCTTGCTGTTCTT
>NZ_JAKUFQ010000013.1:0-92487 GCF_022663475.1 Bacillus cereus group sp. BfR-BA-01382 | reverse complement strand
TTTCTCCCATTTATTACATTCCATCATGATTTTATAAAAGAACGCAAAGAGAAAGAAGAATAAGAAAAGCAACAAAAATACATCAGAGATATTAAAATTTTTTATTGGTAATTCTACATTAAGTACTTGAAAAGCAGATATAAAATTCCCTATCAAGAAACAACCTATCGCAATAATAATGCACACCCAGAATACTCCTAACTTAATTTTTCTGGATAATATAGAATACAGTAGTGAGATAAATACAGTAGTTTCAACAACTAAAGATGATAGTCGGATATTAAAATCTGATACGAAATAAAGACTTGGAAAAACAAATATAAATATAAAGCAAAAGCTTATATAAGCTTTTAAAGCCAATATCAATACATAAAATTGCACATATGCATGTTTACGCAATGGACTCACCTTCTTGAGTTTTTTCTATACTTTTATTAAAAAAATTTCTTGATAGTGGCACAACTCCTACTAAATTTAAATGTGTGTTACCTATTATCCATATTATGACCTTTTTAAAAGATTTCTTTCTACATACAACAGTCTTGCTAACTTTTTGTAGATGTTTACAATTATCAATACTGAGGATTCCAAAAAGGATAAGCTGAAAAATGTAGTTTTTTAAGTATTTGCGCATCGTAAATTTGGCGGGTACAACTTATCTACCCTTTAAATATGAGATAGAATCTAATCCTCTATTGGATTATAGTTAGTTGCTACCTGTCACACTTAAAAAGGAATGAAAATATACTATCATTAACATAGCAATTCGAATTAGTTTACGGAACATACTGTAACTATTATAGTTACAACAAAGGTTGATGTCAATTTCATATCCTCCCTTTTTAACGGACAAAAGACATGACCTATTGAACAAAAATTTGATGTTTATAAAAAGAGAGGTAAAATTTTATCTCCTTACTCAAAGAATTATAAATGATTTAGGATTAGATGAAATTGAAGCTAATATTGCATCTCCCTAAAAAGAATGTTACTCTAAAAATAGAATTATGAAAGGAATGATGGATGAATAATGATTAACTAATTTATATTTTAAGTTGAATTTTATAACTTCAAACTACAAAATATAGGGTTAGTCTATCCATTTTTAAAATTCAGTTCATACTTTATTTGTCATGATTCAAATGATTAATAAGTACTTATTAAGTATAGACGAAAGACTAATCCTTCCGATTACAAATTGGGGGATTTTTTTATTCCCGTTTAGCTTAGTTGAAACTTACTAATTGTTAAATGTACTTCACAAATAAAGGAGCGAGAAAAATGAGTACTTCAGACACTATTGTTACACATGTAATGCTCTATATAAGTCGTTAATATCCATCAAACTTATATAGAGGAATTAAAAAATGGATGGATGTTCCGACTTTATATGAAACGTTTCGATATATAAAGGAGGAATTATTATGTCAATGATAAAGGTCCAAGACTTAACTTTTTCATACCCAGGTAGCTTTGATAATATTTTTGAAAGTGTAAACTTCCAAATAGATACGGATTGGAAGCTAGGATTTATTGGTAGAAACGGACGAGGTAAAACGACATTCTTTAATTTATTGTTAGGGAATTATGAGTATAGCGGGAAAATCCTTGCTTCGGTAGAATTCAATTACTTCCCCTACTCTGTTTCAGATAGGAACAAATTCACTCATGAAATCCTTGAAGAAATTTGTCCCCAAGCCGCAGATTGGGAATTTCTACGTGAGATATCCTATTTAAATGTTGATGCTGAGGTCATGTACAGACCATTTAAAACATTATCAAATGGGGAACAAACAAAGGTGTTGCTTGCTGCACTGTTTTTAAATGCGGGTCAATTCCTATTAATTGATGAACCAACAAATCACTTAGATACAGATGCACGAAAGATAGTCTCTAATTATCTAAGGAAGAAAAAAGGATTTATTTTAATTTCACATGACAGAATCTTTTTAGATGGGTGCGTTGACCATATCCTATCTATTAATAGAGCAAATATTGAAATTCAAAGTGGTAACTATTCTTCTTGGAAGTTAAATTTTGATAGACAGCAAGAGCACGAGAAGGCTACAAATGAGCGTCTACAAAAAGACATAGGGAGATTAAAACAGTCTTCCAAACGATCAGCAAGTTGGTCTCATGACGTGGAAGCTTCAAAAAATGGAACGAGGAATTCAGGCTCTAAGTTGGATAAGGGGTTTGTAGGACATAAAGCAGCCAAGATGATGAAAAGAGCAAAAAACCTTGAATCAAGGCAACAAAAAGCTATTGAGGAAAAGTCAAAATTACTAAAAAATGTGGAAAAAACTGAGTCATTAAAATTGGAACAATTGCAATTTAAATCAAATGAATTGGTTACTTTGGCTGACGTGTCCGTTAAGTACAATGACCAAATTGTGAATGAGCCGATTAGCTTCATAGTTGAACAAGGTGACCGAATTGTACTTGATGGAACGAATGGGAGCGGAAAAAGTAGTATCCTAAAACTACTTCTAGGACATCCGATACAGCATACAGGCTTAGTTACTTTAGGTACAGGACTCATCATTTCCTATGTCCAACAAGATACTTCTCATTTGAAGGGGGCGCTATCAGACTTCATTGAAGAGCACAAGATTGATGAAACCTTATTTAAATCCATCCTAAGTAAGATGGACTTTGATCGAATTCAATTCGAGAAAGATATATCTCATTATTCTGGTGGACAAAAGAAAAAACTGCTTATCGCTAAAAGTTTATGTGAAAAAGCCCATATATATATATGGGACGAACCACTAAATTTTATAGATATCTATTCCCGTATGCAGATTGAAGAACTTATTCAACAATTTAATCCCACAATGGTTATTGTTGAGCATGATAAAGCATTTCAACAAACAGTTGCAACAAAAACTATATCTATGTAGCTCAAAACGAATACTTGAAAATATAATCATTAACTTGAGTCCTTGAACTATAAAAACCTTAATGACGTGTTGAAAAAAGCCTAATTTCTCTACAATACATTGAGAAATTAGGCTTTAAATAGTAATAACAGAATTCATAAATACTGAATAATTTACACGTTAGGTTTATCTGTTAATGCAGTAACAATCCTGTCCACTAAGTCTTCTGGCATCCATTCATGATTTGTATCGTTCGTTTCATTTGGCCCTAAAGAATCAATAAACTTTTTAAACTTTGGAAATAAAACAATAGAAGTGATCCAATGTATCGTATGATTTATGGAGAAGAAATGAAAAACTCCTTGCTTTTCACCCTCCTGTAATATTTCTTTTAACTGTTCAAAATTACCTATGAAATACGGTTTAATCTTTTCTAATCGTGCACTTTCCTTAATAATCTCCTCATATGCCAATGATCCAATTTCAGGGTTCTCTTTTATATGTTTAGTAAAAACCGTTAAATATTCTCTAAGGGCATCGATAGGTTTAAATTGATTCTTCTCAAGAAAATTGGGTAGCTCATTAGCAAGACCATATTTCTTAAACACCTCATAATATAGGTTTTCTTTCCCATTAAAATAGTAAGAGGCCATAGCAACATTCACTTTCGCTTCTTTTGCGATTTCTTGTATGCTCGTACCTTCGTAGCCACGCTCTCCAAATTTTTTCTTAGCAGCCTTTAAGATATTTTCCATCGTCTGCTCTCGAGATTTCCCCATTTCACACACCTCAAATAGTATATATTTCACTTCAAAAACCCAATAAGGACTTTGAATAGAGTATCTTTTTAATGAAATTTAATTATATATTTAAAGTGGTAACTTAACAACCGATGAAGTTCTGATTACTTTAAACAATATCCCCTTGCGTAGCATCAATAGTTTTCAAATACTTTACGCTCTAGAATAGACAAAAAACATCTAATTTTATCTTAATTTCGTGTGCGAATAAAAACATAATAAGGACCAAAGTTTATCCATTTTATAGATAAACTTTGGTCCTTTCGTTACATTATACAGATTTAAAATAAAATGAAACTTTAATCAGCCCTCACCAATCAGGCTTTTAGGTGCAGCAGGGCCCCCACCTAACTTCTTTGCTTCCGCTGAATTTTGTGGTGAGGGGTCTTACTGCCCACAAATAGCGGGATAAACTAGTATACTCGTAGCTTGATGAGAGAATTATCCATCAATCGTCCATCATTTTCTGACTAGATCTGTTTAATCTCGATATAAGGTCCTTTAATGTTTAATTTGTTAATATCATTAGATATATTGCCTACAGTTGATTTTTCATTAAAAGTATAGACCTTTTCACCATTTACAAAGATACCCCAATTCTTATCTTCATAACTGATACCATAACCAGCATTGCTAGACGTAGCTTTGAGTTGATTTCCATTCATTGAAAGAGATAACTTCCCTTTTCCTTTGTTAAGTTTATCATTCACGCTGTTGATACTATTCATTTGTTCTTCAAGGAATTTTTGGTTATCAAGAGTAACTTGATGGTTTTTCCAGTCTAATTTATAGTGGTTCGTAAAGAATTCATTATATGTATCTTTATTATTTGTTCCCCACCATTTTGAACTTACCCACTCAATATTGTACTGATCTGAAATTCTACGATTTGTTATTTTTAAATCTGATGTAGTTTCTGTTTTATCAGCAGTAATAACCGCTACTACGTTTGGAGAAAAACCATATCCTGTTAAAGCTGGTACTGTATCTTTTGAAACAAAATTATTCGTCCCTTCATTATAACTACGTGATTTCATAAATAGTTGATTACCATAGAAAGTATTGAATGAATCACGATTATAAATTCCCCACTCTGGGAAATTAAATGATTGGAATCCTACTTTCCAATTTAATTTCTTATCTGTGTGAGTCTCTAATACCGTTTTATAATCTACTTGATCATAAGATACACTTTCTTTCCAAGCAAAGCTACCTGTGATACTTGCATCGGCATTTGGCCCTTTATCATTTACTCCTACTTTAACACTTCCACCAAGTGTATACCCTACCTCAGAAGTGACCTTTGCTGAAGTCATTGTATTAACTGGGGCAGCTTTATGGAACTGAGCACTATCACCACTTGTTATTTCTGCTTCAGTATGATAAGCTGATGGCCATTTTAAGCCTGCGTTATAGTATCCACTATTAACTGTATATTTAGCATCAATATTACTACCATCAGTGGTCACAATTGCAATCTTTTTATCTGCGTAAGGATCCTCAATAAAAGAAACCTTTATCGAATTTTTGATATTCTGCTTCATGTCATAAGTAGTTTTAAAACTATTATAGACCTTCCCACCATTTTGAAGATTTTCTACAGTTCCTTTAGAATCTGCAAATGCAGATGTTGCTTGTAAACTAAATGATCCAGACATAATAACGGACGCTACCGCAACACATTTAGCTATTTCTTTTGCTTTTTTCATACAGACAGCCACTCCTTCTTAAACATTTAAAAGATATAAATATATTATTTCTAGTTCGCAAAAATAGAGATAGATTCATAGCCATACAATATAGAAATTCATTAACTTTTATGACACTAACTAAAAACACATGTTTCACTAATCTTCCTCTCACTATTATTGATAACTATTATCAATAATATTAAAACATAAAATAAAAATTTAAACAATAATTTTAAATACAAATTTAAAATTATTGTTTAAAAAAATACAAAAAAATTATAGAATTCTTCATTTCGAGAATTACTATATTTTCAATTACTTATTACAGCCTATATTCAGATACATTATTTCCTTTCCATTCATAATAATCTAAAATCCCTTCATAAATGGCTTCTGCTGCAATTTGTCTGCCATCTTCCGTAGATAATTTACTGTAATCAATACCATTATCTATAAACGCCAGTTCCGTCAACACAGCTGGCATGTCATTTTCCCTTATTACATGAAGGTCTCCATGTTTAACTCCTCTGTCTCGTGTTTGAAGTGCCTCTACTAAACGTGTTTGAATTTTTTCTGCTAAAACACGACTTTCTTCCACATGAGGATTTGTTTTTTCGGATTTAGAAGATTTATAGTAATATGTTTCTGTCCCTTTTGCATTACCATTAAAAGCATTTGCATGTACGCTTATAAAGATATCACCCTGATTTTTCTTAGCAAATTTAACACGTTCCTGTAAAGAACTTTTTTGATCATGCCCCGGTCTATTATCAGATTGACGAGTTAATAAAACTGTAAATGGTGTATGCTTTTCAAGTAATTGTTGTAGACGTAAAGAAGTGTCTAGTACAATCTTACTTTCAGGTAATCCCTTTGTGGATTTCCCAGGATCTTCGCCACCATGTCCAGGATCAATAATGATTGTTTTGCTTTCTAATGGGTTTTGGGGACGATGTTGCATCATATCTGTTTTTGCAGTAAGTTGAGCAGCTTCAGCACGTGTTATAAATCTATTTGGTTGCCAACCGTTCTCAGTACCATTGGAAATTTTCAAACCGATTAAAATATTGGCATATTTTTCTCCCCAATGCCCTTTTAAATCTTCAAATTTAACCTGCTCATTATGATTTGCTGCGCTTTGTAGTTTATATGCATTTACTAGCATCGTAGCCATAGCAGCACGAGTTACTTTTCCGGATGGATTGAAGATTCCATTTCCCTCACCTTTAACAATACCAGCTTTTTCAGCAGCAGCAATATACGGAGTAGCCCAGTGGTTTTGTGAATCTGTAAATGATGGTTTTGCATTAGAGTCAATTTGTATACCTAAAACTTTTGTCATAATTTTTGTAGCCGAAGCTCTGTCTAATGAGTCATTTGAACCGAACGTTCCGTCTGGATAGCCATTCAATACCTGTTTATCAACTAAATAATTAACGGATTTGTCCGCCCATGCAGGAACATCTGGGAACTTATGAGTATTTGCAAATGTATTAGATGAGTAGGTTAATAGACTTCCAGCAAGAATTCCTGTAGCAATTAATTTGTATTTCAAAATGTAACACCTCTATCAAATTATTACAATTTGGTAAATATATCATTTATAATTAATCTTTAAATAATACGACCTTGAATAAAGAATAGATTAAGTTGTTTATATTAATATATATCAGATAATAAATTTAAAATCGAATTATTGCTCCAAAAATAATCCTCGGACATACACTTATAGATAAAGATTATTAAATATACTCACCAACATTGTGTAACTAGTATAGTTACTTATACATACGAGTGTCAATTAAAATAACCTTACAATTTTGTAAGATAATCACCTTAATAGTAAATCAAGTAATTATTAAATAATATAACTAGTTACTAGATATAATAAAATAACACTCTTAAATTTTGAACAAAAACTAATTGTTTTGATAGGAAAATAACTTATAACACCCACATTGTTAACAATGCTTTTGAATCCTACTTTACTCTATAATTCTCTGTTATATCCCAACGTGAATGCTCCTATAATATAGTCAATTGCTGCAATGAATATATTCCCTCAAAAAACATCTCCAGAAGCCATCGAAAGTAGCCTTTATTAATACACCTACACAATCCATCTTTTCACTCCCCTAAGACATCCTCAAATTTTACAAGGAATGAAAAAAGAAGAGGGATACCTTCCCTCTTCACTAAAAAAATTAAAAAACACCTTAATTTATATCCCCTGCCTTTTACAATCTCACGTCTATTGATAGCCCGTTTAATTCTTCAATTCTATTTTCATAGATTCATGTATTCTTCTAAAGTCTGCTTTTGTTCATATATATTTTCAGCAATATCTCCTACATAGCGAATATGCCAAGGTTCATATGCATAACCTGTAATACTTTCCTTCCCCTTAGGATAACGAATGATAAACCCTGCACGATGCGCGTTTTCTTTCAGCCATTTTCCTTCCTTCGTATTAGCAAAAGATAGCTCTAATTCATTGTTCGCACTTTTAGAAGAAACATCCATTGTTAACCCTGTTTGATGTTCGCTATGTCCTGGTTTTGCCGAGAAGCGATCCGTATGCTCTTGTCCTTTTCTTTTCACATTGTTCGCATACAGTCGTTGTTGATAGTCATAGGAACGAAATCCCGAAACAGCATTTAACTGAATCCCCTCCTGCTTTGCTAAATCAAATAACTTTTCCAGTGCTTCTGCCGCCTCTTTACGGAGGTGGCTCTTTTCTACCGTTCCACTAAATGAGAATGGTACATTTGGTACAACTAAATCCTCTGGTTTATAGTCTTCGGGTAATCCATATTCCTTATTAACTACAGCCTGTATACTAGCAAAAGAACTTTCATTGTATTTTGATTGCCCTTTTCCTCTACTATCTTTCTCTTTATTTATGGAGTTTTCACGAGATTCATAGTTCGTCTTATCTGGTTCTTTACCAATAGATTGATTGGTGTAAATTATAAAAATACCTAACATCATAATTACACAACTGAAAATCCCTACTAATTTAAGTCTCATTATTCATTTCCTTCCTGCAACTCTTACTGTTTCTCGTTCATAATATCTCAACCATATCAAATTCATATTAATTTGAAGTGAACTTTTGTTCTTAACATATTTCTTAATAGAAAGACTGTATATCCTTCTATTTGTTTGACATCATTAAGATGCTCACAAATATAAATAAATTCTATGGCTACATATAGATAAAAAATCTAAAAATTTATATAACGAGATTAGAAGTGTAGCATATTATTGTTGAAGGGTCTTGGTATAATGCTAGGCATTAATGTAAAAAAAACAAATGAAGAGTTAATTATTTCATGGCAATTGGCGGAGATTACAATTCCATTACGTGATGTGATTGAGGTTACCGAAGATGCTACCTATGCTGGTGTTGAAGACGTAGATGTAATACGTATTGGAGCAGCTTATGGGACAACAGACCGTATTTTAATTAAAACAGTAAAACAAAATTATATATTATTTACTACAAATAAAGTTGCTATTTTAAATGCCATTCAGACTTAAATATAGGAGTTTTCTTGGCTAAAATGATAAAAATAAGCACATCTTGTTATAAAAACAGATGTGCTTATTTTTAATTTCTATGCATTTTTACGTTTTAAGAAAATCACTCCACCAACAATTAACAGTAATGCTCCTGCAGCCATAGAGATCCAACTTGTAAGATTAGTACCTGTTTGTGGTAACCATCCAATTTTAGATTGGATTTCTTTCTTAGGTTGTGGTTGTTCTTTTACTTGCTCGTTAGGTTGCTCTGGTGTTGGAGTATTTTCATCCGAATTCGGCTGTTCTGGTTTAGGTTGTTCCGGCTTTACCTCTTTAAATTTCACTGTTTGTCCCTTATCTTCAATTTCAGCGTGAATAGCTATTAATATATTATCTTGATACAGTTCTTCAAATACTACTACTTCTTTACCTTGTAATGCAGAAGCATTACATGTGAAATCTAGTATGATAGAACCATTCTTCTCTTTAGCAGTAAACTTAGATTCTACTGTTACCTCTTTACCATCAACTAATAATGGCTTGTTTGTTGCTTTATCCATTAGTTTACCTTTTACAACGTACTCTTTACCCACGATTAAGTCTTTGTATTCCACTTTATCTTGGATTGTTACAGATTTAGAAGCGTCTAACTCTTTAGAACCATCAGCTTTATTTGTAGCTGTCGTTTTAATAGAAGGTTCTACAAACCGAACTGTTTGACCTACATCATTAATGTCAGCATGAGTTGCAATTACTTGACCTTCATGTAATAAGTCTTCAAACACGACTACTTCTCTTCCTTGCTGTTCAGCACCAACAAAAGTAAAGTCTAATGTTACAAAACCGTTCTTTTCTTTTGCAGTAAACTTCGTTTCAGCTGTTACTTCTTTTCCATCAATTAATAATGGTTTGTTAATAGCTTTGTTCATAAGTTTACCTTTTACAGTGTACTCTTTACCTACAACTAAGTTAGTATACTCCACTTTGTCTTGAATAGTGATAGAATCCTTTGAATGAATCTCTTTTCCACCATCAGCTTTGTTTGTAGCTGTCGTTTTTACTGATGGCTTAACGAACTTAACTGTTTGACCTTTATCATTGATATCAGCATGTGTCGTAACAACTTTTCCGTCTTTCAGTAACTCTTCGAATACTACTACTTCTTTTTCTTCTAAACCAGTTGCATCAAAAGTAAAATCTAGTGTAATAAAACCATTTGCTTCTGTTGGTGTAAACTTCGTTTCAGCAGTTACTTCTTTACCATTTACAACTAATGGTTTATTAGTCTCTTTATTCATTAATTTACCTTTTACAGTGTACTCTTTACCTACTTGTAGATCTTTGTATTCCACTTTATCTTGGATTGTTACAGACTTAGACGTGTGCATTTCTTTTGTACCATCTGTTTTATCAGTAGCTGTTGTTTTTATTGAAGGAATCTTTTCATCTTTGACAATGTGTTTAATGATTTGACCATTCTCTTTAATTTCAAAAGAGAACGTTTCTTCATTTAATACATAACCTTTTGGTGCAACAGTTTCTTTATATGTGTATTTTCCAAATGGTAACTTTTCAAATTTAGCGATTCCTTTATCGTCTGTTTTTCCTTTTACTACTTCTTTTCCTGCTTCGTTATAAATCGTAAATTCTGCATTTGGAAGCTTTTTATTTCCATCAGCTACATCTACCTTTGTAATTTCTAGATCACCTTTGATAAGATGATTAACTGCCAATAACTCAATAATCTTTCCATGTTCCTTTATTTCGAACATAATTGGTTCTTTAACAAGAACATAACCATTTGGAGAAGCCTTTTCTACAAATGAATATTTACCATACGCTAAATCTTTGACGTTAATCTCACCATTTTTATCTGTTTTATATTCACCAATTACTTTTCCACTTGCATCTTTTAGCTCGAATTCTGCACCTTCTAATTTTTTACTAACATCTTCATTATCCACTTTAAGTAATTTTACACTACCTTTTACTTCTGTATTTTCCACTGTAAAAGTAAGTGTTTTATTGTGCTCTTTAATTTCAAAAGGATACTTTGTTTTATTTCCAATATATCCATTAGGTGTTTGTGTCTCTAAGAAATAATATTTACCATACGTAAGACCTTCAACGTTTGCAATTCCATTTTCTTTTGTTACTACTTTTTTCACTTCTTTACCATCTTCAGTGAAGACTGTGAATTCAACATTTGGTAAAACCTTTCCTGAATCACTAAGCTTTTTAATTTCGATGTTACCTTTTACTTTGTTATTTACTATTTGGACAGCTCCTGTTTCTCCTGTCTTAACTTCAATAGTTTGTGGTTTATCATCTGAAACATAGCCTGTTGGTGCTTTAATTTCTTTTAATGTGTAAGTACCAATTGGTAAGTTGTTTAATTCTGCTATACCATCAGCACCAGTCGTGATTTTTCCAACTGATTCATTATTTGCATTAAAGACCTCAAATACTGCATCAGCTAAAACTTCTCCATTTTCTCCAACCTTTTTAATTTTTAAAGAACCAGCTGCTTCCCAATTTACTGCAAGATCACTACTAAGCTTTTCTTCATTTCTTTCTAATAGTACTGTAGCATTCTGAACAGTATCCGTACCACGGTAAGCAATTGCTTGAACTTTTGTTAAGTTTGCAGCAACACTTAGATTAAATTCACCTGTTTTAGTATTTTTAGGAATTTGGATACGGAATTTCTCTCCAACTGAAAGTTGATCTTTCACTTCACCATTTTCACTAACAATTTTTACTCCATTAGGTGCATTTTTTGCTACTACTTTATAAGAACCACCCTTAGCATTTGTTTGTACTGAATATAGATTTGTTTCGAAGAATTCACCCTTTAATTCTGCTTTTTGCTTTTCAGCAGGAATCACATTCATAAAAACATCTTGAGTCTCCTCACTATTATTAGCATTACTAATAATAGCCTTAGCTGCTTTTTCAACATTTTTATTCTCATGTTTTAATTCATTTACATCAAGTTGACCTAATGCATTCCAAACTGCAAGCTGAGTTGCGTAGTGTGCCTCATTCTGATTAGCTACTCCCAACTGCTGAACACTTTTTTGCGGGAAACCGTTTAATAGGAGCCTATATACTACATTATCTGTTTTCCCCATTTCAGGAAGATCTTCACCATTTGGTGATTTTAGTCCAAGAGTTAAGCAATAAGCAATTTGACCACTTGAATTTTTAATCATTTCAGTTCGAATGTGCTTTCCTAAACTATTACTATAACTCCAGTTCATTGAATATTTCTCGTGCGTCATAACCTCTGCACTAGCCCTAGGTAAAAATACATTAAGGAATAATGCCAGTACTGATAATAATGTAAAAACTCTTATAATGACTCTCTTACCCAATTTTGTAACCTCCCTAGAATAAATTAATCCGAGTATATATCGCAATATCTAAAACATTCACGATCGACCCGATTATCATTATAAAACAATAAATTACAAATATTAAATAATTTTAATGAAATAGTCAAAAAATTTACACATTTTATTATTTATCAAGTTTTTTAACGAATTTACTATATACAAATTCTAAAACACGCCTACAATTTAAAAGACAAATATGTATGTTAAATATATAAATAGCAATTCCTTTGCTCCAGTTATTAATCTTCTATTAACCTTCCCCTTATTAAAAATAGCCTTTTCATTTTCTTGTTAATCCGAGTAATTTATACACCTCTTTTAATCTATTAATTCTCTATTACGCTCCTTCATTGAGATATAAGGGTGACTCTTCATTCAAAGAATAAAGTAAAACTTTATTCAGCCCGATCCCCATCTAACTTCTCTGCTTTGAGCCTTACTGCCCACAAATAGCAGGATACATTATGCAACATTGCATTTGATAATCATTTTTAATGTAACTATAATGATTACAGGATTGCTATTAGTCCAATATTCTACATGGAGGTTTTATTATGTTTAAAAAAATTATTGTATCTTCTATGGCGCTTACTATGTTCGGTGGAGCTGCAACTATGCTAGAGGCACCTACTGCTCAAGCAGCTTCTTATAACTCAACATCATCCTCTTACTTTGATGTCACTCCTGAAGAGGCCGTGGCTTTCTATCAATCTCAAGACTATAAAAAATTAAAAGTATTTTTGGATGACTTTGAAGCTAGAAACCCTTATGCCCCAGGTGGAGGCTACGCTCAAGGTAGTGTACGTATGCAAAAATTCAACGATGCTCTTAGAGATGCCAAATTAACAAATGTCTACCAAGAATTTATTAGAATCTCTTACTACAATCATTATCCAGAACCAAAATAATCACAACGGATAAAGTGAAACTTTAATCAGTGGGGGTTTTGTTCATCCCCCACTGATTATTAGTTGAACCAATCGGGCATTTACTGGCAGCCCGACCCCCACCTAACTTCTTTGCTTCCGCTGAATTTTGAGGTGGGAGTCTTACTGCCAGTTAATGCGGGATTAAATGTTTATTATTTCTATAACTTAGCCTAATTTTAAATGTATAACCTAAAAATAATTACTAAAAACCACTCATATAAGAGTGGTTTTTCTATTTCCCCATATAATTTAGCTGAATGTTACATCATCTTTATTTTAATATCTTTTATAGTAGACATTCTCTCGTTGACACAAACTAGTAGATTAGCAATGAAAATATCAAAATATATTTATAGGTGGTTGGAAGTAATTGTTTTCTGTTTAATAGCAAAAAAGAACACCCTCTCACAATTAGATAAGGTGCTCGTTTTCATTTTTATCGGTAATTCTCAATTCAATTTAGCTTCTTTCCAATAAGTAAAGATTAAATTAACTTAAAAACAAAGCGTTTTAAATTTAATTCATAGATCTTACTGAAACTTGGAATTGCCCCTTAGAACCATCATCATTTGAAACGTAAATTTTATATGTTCCATTCGGTAATGGAGATAAAGCATTCCGTACATTTGTAACATTAATTTGTTGTTCTCCAGGTTTTATATAACCACCAACAATTAGCTCTGTATTTGGACCTTTTACACTATATCCCATTGTATTTTGACCATTATTTTTCATAGAGAAGCTTAAGTCAGTACTCCCATCATATACAAAAGAAGTTTCAGCCTCGCCACTATAATCCATTGTTTGGGTTAATAATAAGTCTGCAGAAACATGTTCAACTACATGAATTGGATCATTCGTTTTGTGTACTTCTTCAGCATAAGTATTATTCCCTAACACACCAAGTGTTAATGCTGAAACTACTCCACAACTAAGCACTAGTTTATTTAACTTCATTTTAAGTTCCCCCTTGATGTTTGTATTCTATTACCATCATACATCCTTTTCCAAGTGCGTTTTTATGTAATAATTCATATCTATAAAACTATATATCTTAACTTTTTGTATTAACAGTTATTGAGAACCCTACATAGATAAAGCTACAATATTACGCTTCATAAAAAACATGTAAATTTTAAAGTCTTTTTCTAACAAAGTTTTATACGAGTAAGTACCAAAATACTCACATAAATAGCATTTCTATTTCAGATAAAATGTACTAATAAAATTTTTCTGAAATTTCACTTTGTAATTTGATATATTCCATGTTAATATAACGGAGGCTACAAAACAGAAGTCACCACGCATATCATTTTCACAGAATATTCATACTTAAAAAACATTATTTTATCAGTAACTAAATCCCGATTTTACCCATACAAAAGTTAGTTGATAATTTCATATGTACATAAATTTAAATAGATTTTTTCTATTTTCCTTATCAATTTTAATACGAGTAATATAACAGCATGTTTTTCAAGTACCCTTCCTTTTTTAGATAAAAAGTCTACTAATACTAAACATCTATGTCCAACTCATACATAATTCTACTTACAAACTATCGGAGATGCAAAACTATGGGAATTTCTACTCTTTTATTAAATACCTTTATTATAATAATTTGTATCCTTAGCTATCACGTATTTTGGCTAGAGTTTAAAGAAAAAACAACATGTAATAATATGTTATTTTCTATCCTTTCCTCCATTGCTATTATTTTTTGTATGACTTTTCCTTTTCATTTACATGTGGGATTTATTTATGATTTACGTTTTATTCCTATTATATTAGTTTTTCTATATGGAAATACAAAAAACATTATTTTTATAGGAATTTTATATCTTTCTTATCGGTTTTACTTAGGCGGAAATGGCGTTCTTCCATCATTTATTATCTTCACTATTATTTTTGGTATAACAATGCTCTTTCGTTACCTATTACCTATGTATATTAAAGAAAAAAAAGTATTATTAAGCTTACTCCTTATTTTAGTATGTACAACTTCACTTTCTATTTGCGGTATTGTAACTCAAATAAATACAGGAGGGAAAATAGACTCTACTCTCATAGAATTTTTATTAAATTATATAGTCATTAATATTTTCACAGTATTATTATCAGTTTATTTAATAGAGGGAATGATTGAGAAATATAAAATGGAAGAAAAACTGCAACGGGCTGAAAAATTTTATATAGCTAGCGAACTAGCGGCGTCAATTGCACACGAAATCCACAATCCACTAACCACGGTACATGGATTCACTCAATTATTAAATGAAAAACATGCCTCTAAGCTATCTCAGGATCAATACTTAGAAATCATGTTAATTGAAATGCAGCAAATACAATCTACTATTAATAACTATTTATCTTTAACCAAACCACAGAACACCCTAAAAGAGAAAATAGATATTAATCACATTTTAAATCAGGTGAAAGATACTATTTCACCACTCGCTCTATCATACAAAGTTGAAATCAAACAAAATAGTACAGATTCCTTTTATATAAATGGGGACCCCGAAAAATTCAAACTCTGTCTAAACAACATCATCCAAAACGGAATTGAGGCTATGAAAAATGGTGGATTATTACAAATAAATATACAAAAAGTAAAAGGAAATATCATAATTGATATTATTGATTCAGGAATTGGGATGTCATCTCAACAAATAAAACGAATTGCTTTGCCATTCTATTCAACAACAGAAAAAGGAACTGGGCTTGGTACTATGATTGCTTATAGTATTATTAGAGAATTAAACGGAGATATAGAGATAGAGAGTGAATTAGGTAAAGGGACACGCTTTTCTATTAGTATCCCTTGCCAATGTGATAAAAATTTTCTGTTTAGTTAATTATATAAATGAATTTTAAGAATCCCGCTAGCTAGCTTACTTATTAATTATCTTAAATTTATAAAATAATAAGGGTCAGAGCTTATCTATTGTTACAGATACACTCTGATCCTTTAGTTTAATTACAGTAAACGCACTTAATATTTATAACTTTTCTTACATCTGGATGAAATAATAGTTTATCTCTTTTACTAATTAGATTTGTTTAATGTAAATATAGCATCTCTCGACACTTAATTTGTTATTATCGTTAGGGACATTTCCTACAGTTGTTTTTTCATTAAAGTACAGACCTTGTGCCGTTCATTAAAAAAGACAACTCCCCTTTTACTACTTTACTTCCACCGTATAATTCCCTGTTCCACCACCATACTGATACACATGTAAATAATACTTCCCTGGATACGTGTAGTAACTACCTACTAGTTTATTCCCTTGTTGCTGAGCATACGTAACATAATTATTTAAATCTGCTTCAGAATAAAGTACCCAGTTCATTCCGATATTATTTTCATTCGTTACGTTAATTTGAAGATTTTTAGCAGTCTCCACATTAATTTCAAAGAAATCACTTGTATCTCCATTTCCTAAACTAGCACGTAAAACTTGATTTAACTGCAGTTTGTTTGCTGTTTGGAATGAGTTATTCGGTTCTTTTTCTAAACTGTTATCTTCTTTCTTTTGAACAGTTACAGTCGCTGTAGCAGTATTAGTTGCTCCTTTATCGTCTGTTACTGTTAATTTCGCTGTATACGCTCCTTCTTTTGTATATACGTGAGTTGGATTTTGCTCATTACTTACAGTACCGTCTCCAAACTCCCATTTATATGAAGTAATTTTCCCGTCTTCATCTTTTGATGCGTCGCTTTTAAATGAAATTGCTTCATTCACATTTCCACTATACGGACCGTTTATAACCGCAACTGGCGCTTTATTCTCTGCACCTTCTTCTGTATTAATACCGTGGAACACAACATCATATTCAAATTGTCCTGATGCATTCACGCGATAATTTACGAAGTATGCTGTTACCGTTTTATAGCCTGTCCATTCTTTTGCGCTTAAACGTTTTAACGTATCATTAACGTTTTGTGTAATTATTTTCCAATCTTCATATTCTCCTTTTGCTGCAGTTCCTGTATATGTTCCTTGTAGTGTGAATGTATTAAAGAACTTTGATTTATTTTTCTTCACTGATACATTTTTCAATTTTGCTTCCGCCGTTATTTCTGCCGCAATATCTGAAACTGGTTTCGGTGCATGATTTGCTAAATAATCGTCTGATACTAATGGTACGTTATATTTCTCACGATTATCAAATAGCATTTGCATATAATCTTGATATTCTTTATTTAAATTCGCATCTTTACTTAATGTAGAGCGATATGCATCATATGCTGTTACATCATTTTTCCTAATAAGATCATGTATTTTATCAAACATATCATATCTCTTATTGTACATATACGATTGTAAAGCAAAGGAATAATTATAGAAATCCCATGTTCCATACTTTGCATTTAACGTTCGCTCTGCCGTATAACGCTCTGCTGGGTTTGAAGATAATCCTCCTATAATACTCTTTCTCGGTACAACATTATCCGTTCTCGTTGCCCCTGCAAAAAATTCAGCATTCCCTTCTTCAAACCAAGATAATCTTTCATTTTCATATATTTTCCCTTGACCCCATAACCCTGGTACTTCATATCTACCTTGTAAATAATGCGTGAACTCGTGTCGGAATAATTCTTCTAAACTATAAATACTTTCTTCTGGCGTACGCTCATAAGTAAAGAACGTACCTGTTCCTTCTATATAAAGACCACCGTTATTCGTTTCATATCCGTACAATTGACGATTAAACTGATATTCTGCTGGGCTATTATAAATAACCATCGTTAATACATCATCAGGATTTCCTTTTTCTAAAGGTTGATCACTTTCAACCGTACGATGGAATTGTGCCTTCACTTCTTTTGCCGCCCAATATAAACGTTTTACTTTTTCTTCTGTCACTTTATCTCCAGCTTTTAAAACAATTGCCCCATCATCAAACATATACGTTTTTGGCAAATATTTTTTCTTTCCATCTTCTCTTATTTGATCTAAATTCACCACTTTACCATTTGCATCTTTTCCGCCATAATTCGTCGCGATTTGCTCAGCAGCTACGAAATATTGCTCCCCTAAATACGGATAAATTTTCATCGCATCTGTTACAACTTGTAATCCTTTCGTTCCTGTACTATGGAACGAACCGAGCCTACCTGTATAATAAATGCCATTATTAATAAGCCAACCGTTTTTTGCGGTAATCGTTCCCATTAATGCAAAACGACTTAGTTCATTAATATAACTATCTATTTTCTGATACCATACTGTATCTTTCGGTGCTTTCCTCGTATCGTACAAATACGATTGAATGTCGTAATCAACACCTTGCATAATATCGTAAATAGCATTTCCAGCTGAAAGATTATCTACTAATGTAGAGAAATTATCATTATATTGTTTAAAAATCTTTGCAGCCGATGTTATCGTTTCCACATCACTCGAAGCGTTTCCTATTAACTTTCCGTATGATGATACCACTCTATTTTGCTCTAATGTACCCAGCTTGAAATTTGAATTGTTAGCTATCGCTTTTAATGCAGGTAAGCATTTATCATGATAACTCCGTTCATTTAATTTACTAAGTTCCGAATTATAAAATCCTAAATAAAATCCTGAACGTAATACCTCTACTAATGTCTCAATCCCTTTTGAATCATCCTTCGTATAGGCTTGTCCTTGCTGCTTCAATTTATCAATAATCGCCTGCATTCTACTATCATTTTGATAGAATGCTAGACTGTCTGTATTAAACTGAAATAGCCCCGTAATTTGCTCCCAATCAATGGTTATAAGTAAATCTACTAACTGCTGATTGCTTAATTGATTTAATTCAGCAATTGTATAAGTTTTCGCTACAGCTAATTGCTTACTTTCCTTTTTTACCTCAGGCGGTCTTTGTGATAAATCAGCAAATTGTATCCTTTGCTCAAAAGACTTGCTTTCGAGCAATTTCGATGAATGAGCTAATTCTTGTACTGGTAGTTGTACACCGACTGGCTCCATTTTGAGTACATTTCGATAAGAAACTTGCTCTCCCTTAGTATCTTCTGCCAAACTTACCCCTTGAAAACTCCCTAACATTAAACTAGCAAAACTTACCCCTACTAACATTTTTTTTGAATAGCCTTTCATACTCTCCCCTACCTTACATTTTTAGTGTCCCGCTCCATTATTTTACTATTTTTACTTTTTGTCCTGTATTGAGAAAAAATAAGGGAACGTTCACATATGTATCCTTGCTGCGCAAAATTAGCACTTGACTTTATGTGCGTTTTATATCAAAAAAGATAGATAATAGCAAAATTCCTGCTACATCTATCCTCGTTTTCAACACTATGATTTTAACTTTATAAACGTAACTTCCGGTAATGTTTGCATATACTGAATAAACTCATTCTTTTCTTCTGACGATATATTTTTCAGTTGCATCCCTACCTTATAAACAGTTTCTGTACCTTGCTGTGAAGCCTCCACCTCATATGAAACTATTGGAATGCCTTTCACTTGTAGCGTTTCTACTATTTGTTGTACCGCTTCATGTTTATTTATACACATTTGCACCGTTATATTTTGTGGAAATAAAAATTGCACCTTAAAAATACGACTCACAATTTCTAAACCAATTAAAACGAGAATCGTCGCTCCAATCCCTACTACATACATTCCCGCTCCAATTGCTAATCCTATGCCGGCAGTAGCCCATAAACCAGCCGCGGTCGTTAATCCTTTCACCGCCTGCTTTTGAATAATAATTGTGCCTGCACCTAAAAAACCAACTCCACTAACGACTTGTGCTGCAATCCGACTTGGGTCTAGAGACGTATGCTCTTCATACACAATATCTGAAAAGGCATATTTCGAAACAACCATTATTAACGCACTTCCTACCGCTACGAGGAAATGAGTCTTTAATCCAGCTTCTTTCGATCGAATTTCTCTTTCAATACCAATCATTGCTCCTAACAAGCCAGCAACACCGATTCGTATAATAAAATCAAAATCTACACTCACGGGCACTTCCCCCTTTCATTCATTATAGATAGATAAAACAAAAATTATCACAAACATCCATTTATCAACATGAAGGAATACCACTAAAATACACTTAATACTCCGACCATTTTATGTTAATATTTAAAATATTAACATAAAATAAATAACTTCTAATTTTAAATCTTCACTAATTTTCTAAAAAATCAAAGGTGAATTACATGAAATTAGGTTGAGAAACTTAAGAAAACGCTTTCATTTTGTGTCATAATTTTTTTATAAATACTACATAAACAAAGGAGCTTACTAACAATGAACGTCTCGTTACTTACACCTACTACTGATTTACAAGAAGAATACTTAGATTTCTATAACGAATGGAAAGATAGCGGTGAAACAATGATCCCGTGGGTTATCTCAAAAAATCCTGCTAACTTCCCAGCTATGGTTCAAGAACTTCTCGATGCGCATAACGGAATAAATATCCCTGAAACTTGGGTACCAGATTCTACATATTGGCTCGTTACAAATAATAATAGAATTGTCGGAGCTGTTAATATACGTCATAGTTTAACTGAACATCTATTTAACGCTGGCGGTCATATCGGTTATGGCATTCGCCCTTCTGAAAGAAGAAAAGGTTATGCTACGAAATTACTAGCATTATCATTAGAAAAAACGAAGGAATTAGACATCACGAAAGTACTTGTCGTTTGCGACGCAGTGAATACCGCTTCTGAAAAAACGATTTTACATAACGGCGGGCTTCGTGATGATGATTTCACTGAGGAAGATGGGAATGTAGTAAGAAGATATTGGATTGAGCTATGAATGATCACAAATAAGCGAGAAAGTGATTATACACTTTCTCGCTTATTTTACACTGCTTCTATTTCAAACTGCACTGTAATACCACTTGGATCTACTACCGTAAACCCATTTGTAGTTTCATTTATTTCATGTTGTTTTTCTATTAATCTTTCTTTCACTGCATCTAACGCTTCTTTATGCGGTAGTACAATTGTATATACCTTTAGTCCAGTTGCATGTACTGGTGGGTGTGGATTATTTACTCCGTTCCACGTATTTGCACCGATATGGTGATGATATCCTCCTGCAGAAATGAATAAGCAGTCATCTTCACGTTGTTGCACTTCAAACCCTACTGTCTCTACATAAAACTCGTGTGATTTTTCTACATCAGCTATTCGTAAATGTACGTGCCCAACGACAGTATTAGCAGGTAATCCATCAGCCTCATAATCAACGAGTGTTGCCAGCTCTTTTAAATCTAGTGGCGTACTTCCTCCTGGTCCTTCTCCCCATTGATCACGCGGACGGTCTGCATAAATTTCAATACCATTCCCCTCTAGATCTTGCAAATAAAACGCTTCGCTATATGTATGATCACTTGCACTATTAAACCTTGAAATTGGTAAAATTTCATTTGAATATGTATAACGCCCTTCTTGCTCATCCGGGCTGTCAATTACATTCTTATTACGAAGAACCCCAAATAGTGCAGAAGCAAAAGCTTCACGAGTCGGAACTAAAAAGGCTACATGATATATACCAGTCGTACGCGGTTCTTGCAGTACCCCTTCCTCTATCTTTTCAAGAACAAGTAATGTATTCTTACTACCTTTTCCTGCTAAATATGCTTTATTCCCCTCTTGCTTAATTACCTCTAATCCTACAACATTCTTATAAAAAGCAATTTGACGCTCTAAATCTTTCACTTTAAATTCAACATGACCAATACGTGTTTTCGGATGAATTCGTACCATGAATAACTTCATCTCCTTATCCCTATATTTTACCATTACATATAACCGTTACTATGAAGGATACAACTAAAATCATCCTATGTAAATAAGAAAAGTCAGAATTTACATACATTTTTATTTTCATAATAAAAAAAGCCTCCTTTTCTAACTTTCAGAAAAGGGGGCTTTTTAACGCTTATCTCATTTTATGTACTTCAGCAACTAGCTTTCCACCCTGAATGCCCATATAAAGCTTCACAGGTGCATCATTCGTATTTTCAAATACTAAATCTAAATATGGATATGCAATTGTAGCATCTCTTCCTTGAGGAACATAACCTACCGTTTTAGAATGTGTAGTTCTCTCCACCATTTTCAGGCCAGCTTGATCTGCTGCATTGTATAAAGTTGAAGATGTTTGGCAAACACCACCACCGTATCCATCTACTAATTTACCATCAACTATTTCTTTCCCTAATTGATATCCTTTGTCTGGTGTTGTATCACCGATTAATGAATTAAAAGAGAAACGGTCTCCTTTTGCTAACACAACTCCATTTATGCTCGCTGCTGACAAACGAATATTCTCAATACGGCCACCTGTTGAACCGCCTAAGTTCGTTTCATATCTACCAATTACCGTACCATTTCCTTGCGCATCACTTAATGTTGCGACTGGTTTTTTCTCCACGATCGGCAACTGATACGTAGCATCCCACATACCCACATTTAACAATTTATCTACTAATTCTTTTTCCATTAATTCATAAGAAGGTTTTCCTTCTTGCCAACTTCCATCAGGTGCTATACGTGAAGGAACCATTTTTTTGTCGACGCTTTTTCCAACCTCACCAACAACCTTTGTTACAGACTTTTTAAATTTCGCTTCATCTTCAAAATAGCCTAAACCAGATAAATCTAATTTTTTCACTTCAGTACCAGTTCGACCATCAACTAAACTAATAGTATCCTGCACTTCTGCTTTAGCCTCTACAGTGTGCCCACCAATATCACTTACCAATGCAACATCACTTACTTTTGTACCACAGCCACTCACTACAGCTACACATAACACCCCAACTAATATACCCTTTACTTTACGGAACAATATACTCTCTCCCTTTCCCCAACATCACTATTATGTATTTATTTCATTTTTATGTATGTTTTGTTACAATCATTTTACAATATGTTTATAAAATGTTACAAGTTATTTTTCACTCTATATAAATTACTCTTTTCTTTTACAAATGTCTATACATATTTACATAAAAATTTGAGTTTGATAGAATTGTAACTTTTATGTAAACTCTCCCTTTTATCCAGTATATACCATTAAGCAAAAGAAATACAAATCAAAAACCCTCAAGCTATTTTTTATAAAGAAAAATCCCTCAACATAAATAGGTATTTGCCGTGCCACCGCTCCGCTTTTGCACATACATTATGGTGAATTCAACCTATTTTAAAGAAATGGAGGATGTTATTATGTATCCCTACAATCCATATGATCCATATAATCAATATGCGTACCAACAACCACAGTATGACTTACAAGCACAATACCAATCTTATATAGATCAAGCAGAGCAAACGAATCCATATGACCAAAATAGACAATTCCAACTTCCAATCTCTTTTCCTGGCACTGGAAATCGTCAATTAGAAAGACGCGTAAATGAGCTTGAACAAAGAGTACGTCAACTAGAAAATACAGTTGAGCGCCATACACGTAGACTAAACCGCTTAAACCAACGTTTACGCACAGTAGAAAACAGACTAAACATTCCATTCGCAGCATTAGAAGACGGATTTTAATCGAGAAAATAAAGTGAAACTTTAATCAGCCTTCACCAATCGGGCTTTTACGGGCAGCCCGCCCGGCAAATAGCGGGATAAAAATTATATAAAGGAAGGGGCTCCCCCTTCCTTTATATAAATTGACGAAAGTTTTTTCCATCTCTATACTGATAAGAGTTAATGAAATGAAACAAGGTGATAAATATGGATTTTGAAATAAATTATCTTTCCTTTTATGTTGTACAAGTAGAAGGAAAAGGTGAAGCAGTTGATAAACGCTACAAACATTTTCAAACTTTAGACGCTGAAGAGTATGAAGATAGCTCCTTAAAAGAATTTTTGAATGGTGAGTTATTAAAAATATCGAAGCGAAAAGTAGAACGTCATGCAAAAACCGAACAAGCCCCAACAAAAATTGGTCGCTTTATTGTAGAAGAAGGGCACGAACTTGATTCAAACCCTCATTACAACCTTTTTAATCGTATTCGCTTTGCAGAAACAAAGGAAAACTTTAAAGATATGAGCGAACCTCTCGTTTATACATATCTTGACACAAGCGCTGTACGCGGTGGTGTATTTTTAATTGCTCAGGCAAAACTACGCAAATACTTTGATGATCCATTCGTATTTGTAATGAAATGCGACTTCGAACCAAAGGTGGCTTCTATTTCTGATGAATCAACACTGATTCGTAACGTTGAAATGGCCATCACAACAAAGAATATGAAATCTATCCAATATCCGTACATGCCTGAAGAAGGTATGGTCGAAGTGGGCGAATTAAAAATTCACCAAGCATCACACGCCCGCTACTTTGAAGACTTCTTAAAATTCGTCGAATATGAACGCTCTATGCCTGAAATTATGAAAACACAAGTAATGGACATGGTATACGACCAAATTGAAGATGTATTTGAAGAAGGTACAGAAGAACGCGAACAATTCGACCAAGCGATGGAAGTATGGGCTGCCAGTCCGAAACGCGAAATTATGGAACAATTTTCAACCGAAGAAGTAATGGAAGCTACCGCTCAAATCGTTGAGCATGCTCCTGAAGTGGAATTAAAGCTAAAAGCAGACCATATCTCTGTGAAGGCGTTACTTGCTGATTTCGGGGATCAAATACATATTGCGAAGGTAAATGACCGATATGTACTTATGATTGAAGCAGACACACTTACATTTGAAAAGGGCTTCTCTCCTATTGAGTTTCTGAAGCCAGATGAGCTGCAAGATGTGATTGAGCGGATTGAGAATAAGCAACAGTATTCGTATGATCCGAACGGGATTGAATAAATCCTTCCATATATCTGTTTTTATTGGGCGCTTTTAATAAGCGCTCTTTTATTTTGAGCTTAGTTGATGTTTATATTAAAAAACGATTCTTAATAGAATCGTTTTTCCTGATTTATAACAAAAATATGCTTATTTTTAAAAATTATTATTGATTCAAGATATCAATTGTCGCAGAATCAAGTAAATTCCTTCCTTGTTGTGCAAGCGTATTTCCATTAGAGTAGTCACTATGTATGTTGGTAAAATGAAAACTTCACTTCACTACCTCAAATTTATTATACTCGTAAAAAGATAATTGAAAACGATATTCCGGATGCTCTCTCACCCAATCGTAGGCTTCTTCTAAAATTTCCATTTTGTTTTGCAAGTCATTAAGTTCACTACATTTGTCCTTTTTCTGTTTGCACAGAGGGCAGAATCCATTTACTATGTCGGCACTTGTCGCCCTAATAGTTTTACTTTTTAAGTCAACTACTAAACGAAGAAGAAGAGAATGCTCAGCTTTTGTAGTCACCGTCATTTCAGCAACCCCATCCTCATTCCAAAAGACACCGTTTAATTCCATCTGTACGGTGACGTCTTTAATATCCAAGTCTATCACTATCACACCTCCCTTGTATAAAACTCATATTTTACTCTTCGATTTTAATCTTTAATACACCACGCTTTAAAGATATATTAAGCTTTTTCCAATTCTTCTTCTTTGCTATGAAAGGAAGTATAATTACTGCTGATAGCGTGGTAAATATTATCCCCAAAACTACAACTGTTACAATGTTAAAGATTGCTTCCATTTAACTGTATCCTCTTTCATTTCTATGGGCTCTAATTTTATGAATGTATTTAAAAATTCTTACCGCCCCTTAATTTTCAAAGCAATTATAATGGCCCAATCACAACAAATCAATTCCTATTTAATATGAATACTTTATTCATCCATCAATATAATGATGTTAAATTTATGTAGCTAGAAATAAAGGAGAATGTCATTTAACCTCTACATTCTCCTCCATCTCAGCCAAATACCTAATCTGCCGTTCTGCTTTTCGCACTGCCGTACGAAAATGTTTTTTCAGCAGTTCTACTGTATTTTCACTTATATAATATCTTTCCGTAATACTTTCCCACGTGTCACTACTTTCAAATGTACTCCATTCAAAAGAGCGTTCTGTATTTTTCTTTAGTTCTTTAAACACCCATTTTCGCATCTTTTTTTTCGCTTTTTCCGTTAGTTTCCCGTCCTTTACAAGTTCCAGTTCGCCATGTCTTTTGTACCGTTTATGAATATCTCTCTCGCTATATACTTTAAGAAGTATATTTGCTGTATTCTCAGCATCTGCTAGAGCTCGGTGCTGTTTCCCTTCCCATGTTAAACCGAGCTGTTCTACTGCAAATTGTAAACTTGGCGTATGTTCAAATAATTCTTCATACGCTTGGAAAACAAATTTTTGCAAATCAATTCTATTTTCTTTTTCTATACTTGGGCATTCAACACCATGTAATGCACAATCATGAGATAGAAAGCGATAATCTTCTTTTCCCCATGAAACAAATATACAATCTTCGCCGATGAACTGAATAAATTTCTCTACAATTTGAGGGAATTTTTCTACACCAATTAAATCTTCCTTTGTAATTCCAGTCAATTTTGTCGTATGACGAGTTAATCGTGCACTTGGTTTTACTAACTCCGAAAACTCTTCAATTATCTTCATTGTACCTATTTTTATTTTTACAGCTCCGATATCAACTATTTCTGACGGATCTTCTGATTTATACGGTCTGAAATTCCTCTCAATATCAAACACAATGAAATGTGTAGCGTTTTTCAATTTATTTACCTCTTTCTAAATTCCTTTTCACACAAACACTCTATTTTCAGTATTTATTTATTCATGTACTTTATACAAAAATACTCCGAATAAATAAATGAAAATTCAGTCTCGTTATGATATGTAAGTAGGAGGACATCTATAAAAATGCAAAAAAAAGAAGGGCGAGCCCTTCTTTTTTCAAAAATTACTTCTTGTTTACGTTAGTAGCTTGAGGTCCACGGTTACCTTGTTCTACTTCGAAAGTAACTTCTTGACCTTCTTCTAAAGTTTTGAAGCCTTCGCCTTGGATAGCTGAGAAATGAACGAATACGTCTTCTCCGCCTTCAACTTCGATGAAACCGAAACCTTTTTCTGAGTTAAACCATTTTACTTTACCGTTTTGCATGAAAAAAATCCTCCTACAATGTACCTATATGTACATATTCATTTTCAACCACCTTACAATAATAAGCCAGATATTAAAAAACTGCAACCCCTGAGGAGATTTAACATTGCTATCCTCCTCGGAAGTTACAGCTCATTTAAATCTCTATATTATTAAAAGTAAAATGGTTTAAATACACTATATCATATCAATATAATAAAAGTAAAGTTTTTTTCTTAAATTATTTTTTGTTCCCACTGCATTGCTTTTAATTCGCCTGATCCGGCTACTACATAACCATCTTTTTGATTAACAATGCGCCATCCGTGCCCTTTAACTGAATCACATACTGTAACAATACCTTCGTCAAGAAGCACACGGCACACACTACTAATACCCGCCTTATTTTGTGTTGAAGTTGTATATAAAACATGTTGATCTACACTTAAGTCTAAATAACTACTTGCTTTCTGCTCACTTTGACATGTATGCCAATATATTTTTTCACTCGCAATACTTTCATCTATTTTACAATAAGAAATATTCCCGCTAACTCCCTTGCACGATCCACTTGCCGCTACTAAATAAGAATTGTGTAAAGTCAACGCGGAGATCATTTGATTCATCGCAATTTTAATCCTCTTTAATTTACGTGTCTTCAAATCAAAGAGCCAAACACCACCATATTTAGCATGTATTTTCGTACCAATAAATAAGTAATGCTTATATAAAAATAACGATCGAATAGACGGTGCCGCACTGCCATACTCAAGAAACGGATGAATAGTCTCCCATGTCGAACCGAAATTATTAGAAAGATACAGCGTTTTTTCTCCATGAGCAATGACAGTTCCTTGTACATTGCTACATACATTCCAACTCGTTGCTTTTGTTGGAAAACGCTGAATTGTCCAGTTCTCTCCACCATTCATACTACGAATAAAAATCCCTTCGTCACCTACACCATAAACTACATTATCTTCGCTATGTAAATCCCTAATTCGTTTTTGAAAACCATTTAAAATTCGTTTCCATTCTCCGTCTTGTTCAATAAATAAGCCATTATATGTAGTAGCTAACAACAGTTTTCCATCTCTTAACTTTGCAATAGCAGTTGCACTTAACATTGTCTCCACGTTGACACTCCCATTCTTAGAACTTCTCAGCAAATGCAATTGCAAAATTACTGCATTTTTCAACATCCTCTTCATCTTCTGGAGCTAATTCAATTTTCAGCCCTTCTTGTACAAGCTCTGCACCGCGTTCTACAAGACGTTCTTCAAATATCGTTACCGCTTCACAAAATAGTTCATACGCCGTATCACCTGATCCGAATACCGCTACCTTTTTCCCAGCTAAATCTATATTTTCTAAGTCCTCATGAAAATCTTCCGCTTCAAATGGTAATTCACCATCGCCCCACGTATAAGATCCTAAAATGATTCCATCATAAGCTAATAATTCTTCAGCATCCATGCCTTCCATTTCTTGCAATACTACTTCATGATCAAAAGCATCTAAACTAACTTTAATTAAATCAGCAATACTCTCTGTATTTCCTGACATACTTGCATAAGCTATTAAAATTTTTGCCACTTTGGCATCCCCCTCTAACAATAAATGATTCTCATTCTCATTATATTAATAATGAGAATCAATTTCAATTGATTTTTTCTACTTTTATTTATATTACTTATTTCAAATAAAGTGAAACTTTAATGAGTGGGAGTTTTGTTCATCCCCCACTCATTATTAGTTGAACCAATCGGACTTTTACGGGCAGCAGGGCCCTCACCTAACTTCTTTGCTTCCACTGAATTTTGAGGTGGGGGGTCTTACTGCCCGGCAAATAGCGGGATAAATAAAAAAGCACAGATGACTATACAATCATCTGTGCTTTTTTATTACTTTTTAAAAATACCAAAAGGCTTTCCTACTGGTAAAACAACTTTTCCAAAGTGTGTATTTAACACTGCTGCTGCTGAACCGTAGAAAGATAATAATGAAATAAGAAGTTCAGAATATGCTGCTAAATTATGCATTGCGTGCGGCATAACACCTAAAGTACTTAATGAAAGACCAATAAATAAGAAATCAATAAGGACAAAGATCATAAATAATACTTTATGTGTTTCCATTGCACCAATCGTCATAAAGATTGTGAAAATCAAATATCCGATAAAGGCTACACCAAGCTGTTTTGAATCTGCAGCTTGTGCTAATTTTTCGCCAAATACTCCAAGTTGAATTAACCAAGTCATTCCAACACCTAACCAAAATAGGCCGTACGCACCAAATGCTGTCGTACCGAATGTATTGTTATGCTTTGCATCGTGAATGCAAGCAAAGATTTGTGCAAATCCTCCTAAAAAGATTGCCCATGGTAATACAAGTGAAACGCCATCTGTTAAGCCTAACTTTTGAGATGATGCTACAAGTGTTACCATTGCTAATCCAAATAGACCAATTCCAGATGGATCCGCTGTTGTCATTTTCACATGATGTGTAGTAGTTTGATTGCTCATATAAACCTCCTGATTATAAACATACTCGAATACAATACTTAAATCAGAAGCCTATGTCAATGGTTTTTTTTGTATGTTGTCAGACGTTATATTTTATAATGATTAAATATATTTCCGACCACTTCATAAGGTTTTATATTCACTTTTTCCAACTCGTTTATCGGTAGCCATAACGGAATATAACTTCCTCTACCTTCCCGCTGAAATTCCTCAGCTGTTCCACTTCCGAACACTCCGCCTGTAATATAGGCACCATAATAATATTCATTTCCTTTATATTTTACCTTTGCAATAAGGTGCTCCACTTTTATATGTAGCCCTAATTCTTCATATACCTCTCTTTTCGTTGCCTCTTCAGGCGTTTCACCTTCCTCAACCCCTCCGCCAGGAAAAACATAATATGTTTCCTCTTCTCGAATACGTTTTATAAGAGCAATTTTCCCTTCCTGTACAATGATAGCCGCCCCGCGATTTCTTATCATTTTATTTCCTCAATACGAATCGCGACTGTTCCCCACTCTTTTTCTTGTTCTTTCGTATATATTTTGTATGTACTTTCTAACATTTCCTCTAAACTATCATTCTCACAATCCAATAATTTTTTATCAATTTGTTCATACATAGATTTAAAGCTCTCGTATCGCTTTATTTCCGTTACTTTTACCGTCATCATTTCTGTCGTCGTAAGATTCGTAAATACGATTTCATCGCCTTTGTTTATTAGTTGACGTTTTTTATCGTATAGGCGTACTTCATATACTTTTTTTCCTGATTGAATTGACTGAAACGGTTTATTATATAAACCCATTTCGTATCGCATACATCCCACTCCCTTTTTTTCATTTCACCTATTAATACAGTTCACATTACTACATCTTGCATATAATATTCCATACGTATCGCTTAATTGAGAAAGGAGGCTGAAGAAGCATGTTATATTTAAATCAAAAACCTGAATATAATAAATATGATATTGGTGATTATACTTATAGTAAAGTAGGGCCAACCATTTTTTCTTGGAACGATGAAACAAAATTAAAAATAGGTAAGTTTTGTTCATTAGCAGAAGAAGTCGTTTTCATACTCGGCGGTGAACATCGCGCAGACTGGATAACAACTTATCCATTTAATGCACTTTTTGATGAAGGAGCACATATTACTGGTCACCCTTCTTCAAAAGGTGATATCGTAGTCGGCAATGATGTATGGATCGGTTATCAATCCTGCATTTTATCTGGTGTTACAATTGGTAACGGGGCCATTATCGGCGCCAGAAGCGTTGTTACAAAAAACGTACCCCCGTATGCAATTGTAGCTGGTAATCCTGCAAAATTTGTTCGATATCGTTTCCCACAAGAAACGATTGACAAACTAGAGAATCTCGCATGGTGGGACTGGGACATTTCTGTTATAAAAGGAGCCATTCCATTACTACTCTCCGACAAAACCGACGAATTTTTCACCTCACCCGAAAATGAATCTATATGATTAAAACAGAAAGAGCATCCAATTATTTTTCAGGATGCTCTTTCTGTTTTTATTTTTTATGTCCATGCAAATGATTACACGGAGAACATTGAAATGGAATTTTATCTAAGCAATTAAAGTTTGTTTCACAAATTTGTTCAATCGTTGGAACAAATGGAATGACAACTATGTTACTTTCTACTATTTGTGTAACAGGTGGCAATACTGTGCCTACTTGATGTTCAAAACGAATACTCGCTTGATTTATATAATTTCCTGAGCCATTTGGCGCGCTCTGTACTGCTACTTGGAACGAAACTGTCCTTGCTTCACCAGGATTTAAAATTCCGATAAGAAACCCTACTGCCGGGCTTACATTCGGCACTGGCCTATTATCAACCGTTACACTTCCAGGAACAAATCGAACACTACTATCTAACATATCTTGAAAACGAATATTTTGCATTACAGTATCACCCGTATTTGTGATGACTGTCGTAAACGTAATGACATCTCCAATTGTTGCTGCCTGTAAATCTGCCGTTTTTACGACTGTCGTTGAGACATTTTGAGGAATAAACGGGATAACAACTGTATTACTATCACCTTCAACTACTACTGGCGGCTCATTCGGATTTACAGTTGCGAGCCCATTCGCTGTAGCGGTATTTGTAACTAAATTATTTACTTGCCCTCCTGTTATTACAACTTGGAAATTAATAATTGCTGCATCATTTGGCTGAAAATCACCTAACGGAATACCAGTATTCGGATTAGCAAATGGAAGAGGTACATCATTTACCGTTACCGTACCATTTATAAATAGCGTATTCGGATCAATGATATCTGTTAACACAATATTGGTCACAGGAACTGTACTATCATTTATAACAGCGATTCCGTAAGTGACAACATCCCCTATCATTGCTACTTCAAAGTTTGCTCCTTTTGCAACAAATAAGATTGCAGTATTTACCGTTACAATAACTGTATTGCTCGTGTCCATCACTGTAACTGGCGGCTCTCCTGGTACTAAAATATATTCTGCTAACGCTCCAGCAACGTTTACTACTGTTCCACCATCCGGAAAACTTGTAATCGTAGCTTCATATGTTACAAGTGCCGTCTCACCAACTGGTATATCAGGTATCGTAAATCCAATCTGCGGATTTAACCCCGGTTGCGGAACCCCATTTATCGTTACACTATTTGGAATGAAATCAGCTTCCTGAGATAGCACATCGATAAATTGAACATTCATTGCATCAGCAGTACCAGTATTTAATATACGAACAGTATACGTTACCGTTTCTCCTACACCAACAACTGAATGGTCTACTTCTTTTAGCATATCTAAGCTGCCTCTATTTACCGGCGTAACCGTCGTATTACTTGAATTTGTAATTGTAGACGGAGGTTCTCCTGGAATCAATTCGAAATCTCCCGTTACTCTTGCTGTATTCATAATGCTACTAGAAGGCGGAACTGCGATTACATTTACTTCAAATGTAATTAATACACTATCCCCTACTGCAAGATCAGGCAATGCAAAGCCTACAAATGGATCTAAACCTACTTGCGGAACCCCATTTATTTGTACACTTCCAGGAACGAATTCTAAACTAGGTGATGGAACATCGATAAACTGAACATTCGTTGCTGTTACCGTTCCCGTATTTGTAACTTGCACACTATACGTTAACGTATCTCCTAATCGTGTCGCTTCTTTATTTATAGATTTTATAACGCTGAATCGTCCTCTATTCACTCTAGTTATCGTCGTATTACTCGGCTCTGTTACTACAACTGGTAGTTCTCCTGGCACTAAAGTAAAGCTTCCTGTTATATTTGCAACGTTCGTAATTGTTCCTGATGACGGGATGTTTGTAACTGTCGCTTGAAACGTCACTATGACTGTTTCACCTACCGGTATATCTCCAACTCCAAATCCAGTAATTGGATTTAAGTTTGGTTGCGAGGCTCCATTTATCGTTACACTATTTGGTACAAATGACGCCCCTGCTGAAATGGTATCAACAAACTGAACAGCATTAGCTGTTACTGTTCCTGTATTCGTTATTTGAACCGTATACGTTAATATATCTCCAACGAGAGTAGCAACCCTATTTACTTGTTTAATAACATTAAATTGCCCTCTATTTACAGTTGTAAGTGTTGTATTGCTCGGCTCTGTTACTATAACTGGTGGTTCTCCTGGTACTAATACAAAACTTCCAGTTACATTTGCCGTATTGGCAATTGTTCCGTTTGATGGCGCACTAACAACGGTTACTTGGAAGGTGACTTCTACACTTTCACCTGGATTTATATCTGGAAGCGGGAATCCGTTATTCGGATTGAATCCAGGTTGTAACACACCATCTATCGTTACACTGTTCGGCACGAATGCTATAGAGGAAGGTAATACATCACTATATTGAACATTCGTTGCTGGCACTGTTCCTGTATTTTGAACTACTGTTGTATATGTGATTGTATCGCCTACTGCAACAACCGGCTGACTCACTGATTTTAAAACATTCAAACCAGGCTCATTGATTTCTGTTAATGTCGTATTACTTGTCGTTGTTTCCGTAATAGGCGGTTCTGTTTCACTTACAGCAAATGTAGCTGTAACGTCTACAAAATTAACAATCGTTCCACCTTCTGGTATGCTTGTAACCACTTCCTGATATGTGACAAGTACAAAATCATCGACAGGTATATCTGGAACTGTAAAACCAATGAAAGGATCTAATCCTGGTGCTGGTACCCCGTTTATGCTCACACTTCCTGGTACAAATGCTACACCCGCGGAAGTAGTATCGATAAATTGAACATTCGTCGCTGGCACTGTTCCGAAATTAAAAATCAATACATCATACGTTAATATTTCTCCTACCGTCGCTACTTCTTTATCTACTAGTTTCAATGGAAAAATAAACGCTATATTAATTGTCGTAACGACTAAATTTGTTAATATCGTTTCCGTAATCGGTGGTTCCTGCGGATTTGGTTGTGAAGTAAATGTAACATCTGCATCATTTAATATGACTTCATTATCTGGAATTTCTGTAATCGTCACTTGGAATGTGACCTCAATACTTCCACCAGCGATTAATAATGGAGTAACTGTAAATCCTATTTCTGGATTTAAACCAAGTTGCTGCACTCCACCTATCGTTACACTATTGTCAACAAACGTCGTTCCTTCTGGTATGACATCTTGGAAGAACACATCTGTAACAGGGATAATTCCTACGTTTGAAATGAGCACAGTATACGTTAATACATCCCCAACGGCCCCAGTTGCAACATCAACTGTTTTTGTTGCTGTTACTTCACCAGGAGGAGGTAACGGTATTGTAACTACCGTTGTATTACTTGAATTCGTGGTTGTTACAGGTGGTTGTAAAGGATTTAATAAGAAAGTGGCTGTAGCAGATGCTGTATTTAATACTGCTCCACGTGTAGACGGTGCAACTACCGTAACTTGGAACGTTACTGTCAATGATGTTCCAGCAGCAATATTAGGAAGCGGGAAACCAACATTTGGGTCAAATCCAGGTTGTAGCGTTCCATTTATCGTTACACTGTTTGCTACAAATGTTGTTTCTAAAGCAATTGGATCAAGGAAAGAGACATTCGTTGCTGTTACTGTACCGTTATTCCGAATGACAACAGAATACGTGTAAGTTTCTCCAAGTGCTGCTTGTTGTACAGATGAAGATTTTTGTATATTTAACTGTGCTGTGTTTACTTGCGTCACAACAAAATTACTATTTGTAACAGTCGTTATTGGAGGGTTTGCTGGATTTATAAGAAAACTTGCAGTAACGTTCGATTGGTTTCTTATATTTCCACCGCTCGGAACACTCGTCACTGTAACTTGAAACGTAATCGTAGCCGTTTGCCCGACCGGAATATTTGGTACCGGGAAACCTAGCATAGGATCCGCACCTTGCTGAACAACTCCATTTATCGTCACACTATTTGTTACAAACGCAGTACCAGACGGAATTGGATCTTGAAAAACAATATTTGTTGCAGGAACAGTTCCTGTATTTTGAATAAGAATCGTATACGTTAACGTATCTCCTACACCGGCTTGTGGTGTATTTACACTCTTCATTACATTAAGTGATCCTACATTCACTCGCGTCACAACAATATTACTAATCGTTACAATTGTAATTGGTGGCTGGAGAGGACTTACTTGGAAATCAGCAGTTACATTCGCATTATTCGGAAGAACTCTATTTGGTGGTACACTCGTGATTGCCACTTGAAAAGTGACCGTCACCATACCTCCTACTGGAATATTAGCAAGTGGAAATCCAATTGTCGGGTTTAAACCTGGTTGAGGTGTCCCGTTTATTGTTACACTATTCGCTACAAAAGTGGTTCCAACTGGAATCGGATCAAGGAATGATACATTTGTCGCTGTCACCGTTCCACTATTTTGTATACGAACTGTATACGTTAACGTATCTCCTACACCGGCTTCAGTAGCACTTACACTTTTCATTACATTTAACCCTGAAGAATTCACAATCGTCATAACAGTATTACTTGGTACTGTTACAGTAATCGGTGGCTCTGTTGGATTTACAAGGAAATCTCCAGTTACATTCGCATTATTTACGACATTATTCCCTTGGGGAATTTCATCAATTAATACTTCAAACGTAACAATAACACTCGCGCCAGTAGGCAAATCATTTAATTGGAATCCAAGTTCTGGATCTGCCCCTTCTTGTAAAACACCATTCACAACTACACTATTTTCAATAAATAATGTCCCTTGTGGAATTGAATCTTGGAAAAATACATTTGTAGCTGGTACACTACCTGCATTTATAACTTCGATTGTATATACTAAAATATCCCCTACAGTTGCAACAGCCGTATTCACTGATTTCACAACTTCAAAGTTCCCTGTTTGTACTGTCGTATTCACAACATTACTCGGAACATTGATGGTTACTGGTGGTTCACTCGGATTCACTTGAAAACTTGCTGTTACATTTGCTTGATTTAAAATATCTTCATTTTCTGGATCCTGTACAATTAATACGTCAAATGTGACTACAACTGTTTGAGCCGCAGGAATATTCGGAAGAGAAAATCCTGTATTCGGATTCAATCCACTTTGCGATACTCCATTAATTGTTACAGAATTTGCAACAAATGAAACAGCAGAAGAAATAGGGTCTTGGAAAAATACATTTGTTAACGGAACGTTTCCTGTATTTTGGACGGCAATTGTGTATGTTAAAGTATCCCCTACCGCCGCTTGCGTTGTATTCACTTCTTTTATTACATTTAAACCGCCTGTATTAACTTGTGTCACAACTGTATTCGTTTGTCTATTAATTGTTATCGGTGACTGATTCGGAATAACGACGAAATTAGCAGACACATTTCCGCGATTCGCAATCGTACCTCCCGATGGTGTAGATGTAACTCGTACTCGAAATGTAACAGTCCTACTTCCGCCAGGAGATATATTAGCTACTGTAAACCCAGTTGCTGGATTTGCCCCAGGTTGTGAAACCCCGTCCACAGTCACACTATTTGCGATAAATGTCGTTCCAATTGGGGTCGGATCTTGAAAAATAACGTTCGTCGCAAGTACATTTCCTGTATTTTCAATTGTAACAGTGTACGTAAGAACATCATTTACCGTCGCAAAAGCTCTATCCACTGTTTTTCTCGTTCTTATATCAGCTATGTTAACGGTCGTAACTACAGTGTTACTTGTCGCTTGCCCTGAAACTGGTTGTTGACCAGGCACTGGAGTAAAGGTAAATGTAGCACTTGCACGATTGGGAATTGGATTGACAAGAGGATTAGATGTTACTCGAACTTGAAAGCGCACTATAGTCGTTTGCGAAGCATTAATACTTCCAAGATTTATACTACTTGCTGGATTCGCTCCTGGGCGTGCTACTCCATTCACTGTAACGCTATTTGGAACAAATGTTGTTCCAGCAGGTATACTATCAACAAAAATAACATTGTTTGCAGTAACGTTCCCATTATTTGTGACATTAACTGTGTACGTTAATACATCATTAAGCGTTGCCGTCTGTAAATCTACAGATTTTTGCATACTTATAGTCGCTTGATTCACTGTCGTTTGTACTGTGTTTGAAGAAGACGTACTTGTAATAGGAGGACTACTAACGAAAGGACGGAATTGATATGACACCATTGCACGATTTAAAATAGGATTTGGGTTCGGAAACGATGTTATTCGTACTTGAAATGTAACAATTCTTTGCGTGTTATTTGGGATTGTGCCTAAATTAATTCCATTAGCAGGGTTCGCATTCGGCTGTGTTACTCCACCTACTGTTACACTACCTGTAACAAACGTCGTTCCGTTCGGAATACTGTCTTGTAATATAACATTTTCTGCACTTCCTGTACCTGTATTAGGAACTGTAATTGTGTAGGTAAGAATATCTCCAACTCCTGCAACTGTTCTATTGACCGATTTAACAGGATTAATAATTGGCCCCGTTGCATCAATTTGAACCCCAAAACCAGCTGCAGCGTATCCATCTCCATTAGTAACGAATCGAACCGTTGCTGATGTTTGATTGTTTACTAAAGATGAGGAGGCATCTACATTTGTAATATCCCACCCCTGTCTTCGGACGGCCAAAGCTATCCCTAACGGCTGATTCAAATCTCCAAACGTGCCACTCGTATCTAAATTTCCACTGTCATTACAAATTTGTGACTGAAAAAAATTATTCGCAGGATTTCTCGGTCCGAATAATGCAACTGTAGCATTTGCATTCGGTCCAAAGCGAAGTTGATCTCCAACAATGTTAGAATCACCTTCTTGAGCAGTTACGAGCACTCGTCCTGTTACAGCTCCTGTAGCTGGAGTAGCAAATCCTGAAATAGTGGCATCAACTGGTGGTGATGAAGCATCAATAATTTCTTGACCTGCATATACTGACAAATTTCGAAGTGGTAAATTGGCATTTTGATACACAACCTCAAGCGTCCATCCAGCTGAACGACTGATTGTTGGGTCGGCTGAAGTTCTTGCAGCTGGCACAGCACCCGTTGTATATGTTCCTGCTCCACCTGCACTAACAAGATTCGTTACATTGGCAGAGCGAGCATAATAAAACTGGTTTCCTACTGAACCTTGCTGCGCGGTAACAGGATCTGGCGTAACAGAAAACGTCCCTGCTGGCGTTGTAAATGTAATGTTATCATTTAAAAATGATAACACATCTTCCGTATCAGTCCGGAACGTACCAGCCCAAACTAATTCTGCATATAACACACTGCTTCCCGCTGGAAGATTTAAAATTGCACTTGAAGAATTCAATTCCCATTCATCTGTTGTCCCTGCTGGGAATCCTGGTACTTGCAATGCTGTATTTACTGTCGTAAACACAGCAAGTGTACCAAAAATATTACCTGGTGCAGGTGATGTAGGACTAAGTCCCAGTGTATTCCCAGTGAACGTGACGGCACCAGGTACTGTTGTCGTAAAACGATTTATAAAAGGCACACAATCATCTCATTTCATTTATAGTAAAAAGTGCTCTATACTATAAAATGTAGACAACCTATGGGATGTACGTTGTCCAACAAAATTCCGCACATATGAGAGGAGTTTATAAAACTATGCGCTATGTTATTATAACAGGAACTTCACAAGGTTTAGGGGAAGCTATTGCCACGCAATTATTAGAAAAAAATACAACTGTCATCTCTATTTCTAGAAGAGAAAATAAAGAGCTTACTAAACTTGCAGAACAATATAACAGCAATTGCATTTTTCATTCCCTAGATCTTCAAGATGTACATAACTTAGAAACTAACTTTAAAGAGATCATTTCATCTATTAGAAAAGAAAATGTATCCTCTATTCATTTAATTAATAATGCGGGTACAGTTGCACCTATGAAGCCAATTGAAAAAGCTGAAAGCGAACAATTCATTACGAACGTTCACATTAATTTACTTGCACCTATGATTCTTACATCTACGTTTATGAAGCATACGAAAGGCTGGAAAGTAGATAAACGCGTTATTAACATTTCATCTGGTGCAGGAAAAAATCCTTACTTTGGCTGGGGCGCTTATTGCACAACGAAAGCTGGTGTAAATATGTTTACACAGTGCGTAGCAACTGAAGAAGTAGAAAAAGAATATCCAGTAAAAATCGTCGCTTTTGCACCTGGTGTTGTTGATACAAATATGCAATCACAAATTCGTGAAACAAATAAAGAAGATTTTATAAATTTGGACCGCTTCATTGCATTAAAAGAAGAAGGAAAACTATTATCACCTGAATATGTTGCGAAAGCTATTCGTAACTTACTAGAAACTGAGGACTTCCCTCAAGGCGAGGTTATTAGGATTGATGAATAATAAAAAGGCGTGCTATTTTAGCACACCTTTTTGTTCTACTTCTCTAAAAATATAAGCACAGACTCCGCAATTTGCTCATAACCGATTTCTTGATAAATTTTATTAGATGTCGGATTCGCTAGATCAGTATATAACGTAGTCGTCTTGTACCCTTCATCTAACATACATTGACTAAGTGCCGCTACACAATTAGATGCGTATCCCTTTTTCCTTGCTTCTTTCGGCGTATATACAAAATTAACTGTTATATTATTTTTAGTTGGTCTCGTTTTTGCAGCTACAGAAACGAGTTTCCTATCCACTTCCAAACCAAACAGTCGATTTGTAGTTATTAATGTATGCGCAGTTTGTTTTGCTTCTTCTTTCGTAGTAGGAAGCTTTACATCTTCACAAAATTGATATATCCACTGTTCTATTAATGGTAATTCATCATTATTTACTGCCCGGAAAAGTCCGTTCGCATTACACCTCTTCTTTACTTTGTTCAGCTCATACACACCTTGCTCCATTGCAACATTCGTTTTCTTATTTTCTAATACCGCAATCTCTTCCGCTAATTTCTGTACAATTTTCTTATTACCGATCAATCCAGGAATATCCGGGTATACTTTCGTTAACTCTTTTGCAAGTTCCTCAATAGCTACTCCTGCAATTTCAGAAGTTGCAACAATGATTTGTTTCTTCTCTTCTGTTTGCAGAAATACAACGGCAATTTCTTCTCCTTGTTTCGCTATCCCCATAAATATCGGTTCTTGGACCATTTGTAATACACCTAATATGAGATTGTTTTCCTGCTCATTCTTTTCTAGAAATGTTGTAACATCTTCTTTAAAATGAAAAATCTCTTCATATACATATAATTGAATCATCGACAATCTCTTCTCTCTATTTATAGTTTCATAAAGTATTGGCGATTAATTCACTAAATTCCTCTTTTACGATTCAACAATATTCAAAGTTAATGAATTCAAATTCGTTTCAGCTTGTAAAATTCTTTGTTTTTCCCTTTCAAATACCTCTTCTTCATTTTGAAATGACTCTTTTCGATTTTTAATCATGCGCTCCATTTCTTTTTTACTCGGTCCACCGTATACATTTCTTTTTTGAATAAAAGCTTCTGGCGATATAATTTCTTTCCACTCTTTTTCTAATAAATTTATTTTAAAATGTTCTTGCAAATACATATTTACATCTTTGAAGTGTAATTCATGTAGTTCTTTTTTCTGCTCCAATGACATATTTGCAATAGCACTTGCTGCATGATGAGCATGCCGAAATGGAATGTCATAATTTTTTGTTAAAACATCTGCGAAATCAGTTATCGTAATTGCATGTTTATAGGAACGACTTTTCAACGTTTCTTCTTCTACTTTCATCGTTCGAACAACTGCATTCATCATACAAAAAACACGAATGGTCTTTTCAATTCCTTTATATAAATACGGCTGCAAGTCATCTTCCGTATCGACAATATCACCAAATGGCGTATTATGGATCATTTGAAATACTGTAAATGCTTCTCCTAAAGCACCACTCGTAATTGCACGAGCGTGTTCAATTGAAACTGGATTTCGTTTTTGCGGCATTATACTACTGATTTGTACATATGGCTTTGCAACAGTAATACCGTCATATTCTTTCGTTGCTAACAACAAAAAGTCATGAATCCATCTACTCGTGTTCGTCATCATTACCATAAGTAGCGAGCTAACTTCCAATAAATAATCCGCCCCGGCAACAGCATCATATGAGTTCTCAATTACATTTGTAAATCCAAGTAGATGAGCAACTCGTTCTCGTTTAATCGGGAAACTTGTTGTAGAGAGTGCAGCCGCCCCCATTGGAGACTGATTTAAAAGTTGGTACGTTTTTTTCATTCGTTCTAAATCTCTTTGCATCGTATCATAAATTGCTAAAGTATAATGACCAAATGTTGTTGGCTGTGCTGGTTGTGTATGTGTATAAGCTGGCATAATCGTTTCCTTGTGATTATCGGCAAGTTGTAATATACTTTCTTGCAATAACAAATGATGCTCCATTAACCGTAGTACATATCGCCTTAAACTCATGCGATACATCGTTACACCCATATCATTTCTACTCCTACCAATATGCATATTACTTACAAAATCGCATTTCGCTTCTTGAGAAATTAAATGTTCGACTAAAAAAAAGAGGTCTTCATGCTGCTCTGTATATACCAATTTATCTTTTGGTATTCGCTCTACTTTTCTAAGTGCGTTTAATATAACTTTAGCTTCTTCTATTTTCATTAAACTTTCTTCAGTCAACATCGTAATATGTGCTTTATGCACTTGAAACATATCTTTCAATAAGTAATTTCGTTGAAAATCAAATACATGTTGTAATACACAATCCACATATGTTTTTCCAGGGAAATCAGCGCCTTCACTCTTTATAAACTCTTCCTTACTCTGTTTCATCACCTTTTCCCCTCTCACCTAAGTATTACTACCCATCATACCCAGAGATAGAAAAAAAGTGCTTGTACATAAAAATAAACTCGGTGCTCTCTGCACCGAGTTTATTTAATAAAAGTCGCATCATACTTATCACTTTGCAACACTTGGAAATGTAAGTTTGCTAAATGTTTCCGTATTTCTGCACTATCGTCTTCATTTAAATTATTCGCTAAAAACACAATTTCTGTACAGTTTCCACGTTTATCCATAGCGTAAACTGCTTTTGTCACCGTCCATGGTGTGTAACCATTCTTTTGCCCAGCATGTCTAAATGTTTTACGGTATTTCTTGGCACTCATGTCTGTTTCAACGATATTTGCCCATACTTTTTCTTCAGCCTCTGTCAAGCCGCCTTTATGGTTTGCTTTTTGAAGTAATACCATATAATCATTTGCGGAAGCTGCTGGTAATCTATCTGACCAAATTTTGTCGTAACGTTCCTCTAAATAAAGCGGAATTTCCTTCTGTAATAATGGTCCCTTCTTCTTTAAGCGTTCATGAATATTCATCGCATATTCACGATATTGCTCTTGAGACATTTCTTTTAACTTTTTTTCTATTTTATATTTTGGAACATGCAATTCTTTATGCAAATATCCCGGGATATATAAAGATGAAACGATTGGAAATAGTGGTTGATGTGCAGGAAGTGATAAACTTTGTAAATTCCGATTAATGTTATCTAATCCTAACAATTCCATTAAGTATTCAGCATTCGCATTCGAACTAAACTTAACCATTCCTTTTGCCACTTCTTCTAAAGAAACCGCTCCTTCAGTTATCTTGCCTGTCTTCTCCAAATACTTTTGCCATCTATCTTGTGCACCTCCATCTGTATTCGGAACATAATAACGATTCACATCATTAATCGAAACTAAACTAGACGAATCAATTTTCCCTTCAGTAACTTGTTTCGTATATTCAAGCGCCACAATTAATTTCATCGTACTAGCGACTGGCAATACAACATTGGGATTTACAGAATAAACAACTTTATCATTTCTCTTTACTAGAAGTGCACTATTTTTTTCATCTTTATGTTCTTCAATAAAAGATGCAATATACTGTGCATCATCATTATTTGAACTCCATACTTTTTTCACTAAAAAGTTACCCGATATTAGCAAAACGAAAATACCCACAATTACTGCGCATACTATAGTTTTTTTCAAGTAAAATTCCTCTCCTATTGTGTAACTCTTCTCTATTTATCATTAAAAAACAAATTAATGGAGATGGTCATTTAAATAACCATCTCCATTATTTTAACTTGTATGCTCCCATTATGTCTACGTCATAAATTTCACAAAATCCTCAAGAAACTTTTTATAATGTAACGACCAACCAATTCGCACCCAATTTTTTAATGCTTTTGCATCAGGTTGAGGCCGAAAATCAGCAATACTCTCTCCTTTTGCAATTCCAACTGTATCTACATCGACACGACGATATACATAGTCTAAAAGGGATGGATTTGCCGCAACCATCATTGTAACGACGTCATGTACTGGGCTTCCTTTTATTTTCGGATTTAACTTTCTATAAGCTTTATAATAATACGTAAATATCGGCTCGATTAACTTATTAAAACTCGTTTTAGAGTGTTTCGTAATATATTTTACCATTTCCGGCGTAATAATTGCTTCAGATGTAACGTTAAGTGGTACTAATGTCACATTTTTAGCATTTTGCATAACTAATTGCGACGCAATCGGATCACCATGAAAATTCGCCTCTGCGACTGGTGTTACATTGCCAGGCATTAAGAAAGCACCGCCCATTATATAATATTCTTTCACATACTTCATCATCGGCTTTTCTAAAATAAATGCCGTCGCTAGTGTTGTTGATCTACCAGCATCGACTATTATTAATTCCCCTTTATATTTTTCAAGAAGATCAAAAAATGCACAAAAAGGCTTTATATTTGGCAAAAAAGTTTTTGGAGGTTTAATTGGCCCTAAACCGTCTGCCCCATGAATTTCTGGATAATACGTTGTAACATCTCCGGATAAAGGAATTTTCGCACCATTAATAACAGGTATATCTTCCCGTCCTGCCATTTGCAATAAATATGCGGCATTACTTGTCGCCTTTTCTTGTGTTACATTTCCATATCCCGTTACTACCCCAACAATATCAATATCAGGATGCAACAATCCATACATAATTGCTAAAGAGTCATCAATGCCTGGGTCTCCTAAAAATAACACTTTTTTCATCGACCTCAACTCCATCCCCTCAGTTGTTATTAATTTATGAATAAACGTGGATATACAGAATAAAAAAGAACAAATTCATACGAAAAAACGCAGTCCTATAAGGACTACGTTCTTCAGCTAACCTATACTGTTTTTTTTACAGCACTCATACTTCCAATAACATAAGCGATAAACGCAAAACAAATTGGGAAGACAACTGTATGTATACCGAACGGATTTGGATAGAAAAGATGAATACACATATATGAACCTACTCCAACGAAAATGGAAGCAAGCGCTCCTGTAGCATTTCCTTTCCTCCAATATAACCCTAATACGATTGGCCAAATGAATGCTGCTTCTAATCCACCGAAAGAAAATAAATTTAGCCATATTAAAAAATCTGGTGGTTTAATCGCCGCTGCATAAACGAGTAGTCCTACAATACCAGTAATCCACAAACTTCCTTTTTTTATCGTACTGTCTGCTGCATCTTTCTTTATGTAATTTACGTATATATCTTTAATAATTGACGAGCTTACAAGTAATAATAAAGAGTTTACTGTAGACATAATCGCTGCCATTGGTGCGGCTAAGAAAACTCCAGCTAACCACGGTGGCAACACTTCCATCGCAAGTAGCGGCATTACTTTATCTGGTACCGTTATACCTGGAAGTACTACTCTTGCAAATACACCTGTTAAATGCATACCGATCATAATTGTACCAACGACAACTGTTCCAATTATTAAAGCTTGGTGCATAGCTTTTGAATTTTTATAAGACATGGCACGCACGCTAATTTGCGGTAAACCTACAACGCCAATTCCAATTAAAATCCAAAATGATGTAACATATGATTTCGTTAAACTGCCATCTGCTCCGAATGGTGTAATTAAATTTGGATTAATTTGAACAAGTTCCTGCATAATCTTTTCAATTCCACCACCAGCAATGACAGTAGCAATTAAAATGATTGTCGTTCCAACTAACATAATGATTCCTAATAATGTATCTGATAGCGCGACTGCACGAAATCCACCAATTAATACGTACACAAGTACAGAAAAAGTAAATAAAAATAGTGCTGTTGTATACGATAGACCCGTTAGTGACTCAATTAATCGTCCACCGCCGACCCACTGGGCTACTGTCGCCGAAAATAAAAAGATAATAATACATAACGCAGAGAGTATAACAACTGCTTTATTATTGTATCTCCCTTTTAAATAATCGATAAGAGTAATTGCTTCCATCTTCCTAGCGATAATTGCAAACTTTTTACCGATAACCGTTAAAACGATATACCCTGTTACAACTTGAATCGCAGATAACAGTACCCATCCAAGCCCCATATTGTAAGCAATACCAGGGCCACCAATAAAGCTACTTGCACTACCGTACGTAGCAATCATTGTCATCGCTAATAATAAACCGCCTAGCTCACGCCCACCTAGAAAATATTCTTGTAAAAATTTATTATGAGCAGTTGCTTGCACGCGTCTTGAAGCATATACACCAATTAAAAATACAACGATAAACGAAATTATCATTGGAATGATTACATACCAATTCATCTATTATTCCTCACTTTTTTCTTCCTCATCGAGTGAAATATCTTGAAATACAAAACGAACAACTAAACTAAGTAAAATAACCATAACGATAAATCCAACGATACAGCTATAAAAAAACCATGTGGGAAAACCGAATACATATGTATATTCACTCGGATTTTTACTACCAAGCCCATAAGCGAATCCGTACCATATTATAAAATTAATAATAGCAAGTCCAAGACCAATTAACGCTTCTCTATGGGCTATTCGAAAGCGTGGATCATCATGATAATCTTTCATTTTTCCCCCTCCTCTCACGATGTATTATTGTACCATTGTTCTTCTAGTTTTTCCTACTAGAAAGCAAAAACAAGCAGGATTTTTTACAATCATATAGAAGGTTCTGTTACATTACATATTTTTTACAATTGTAACACAAATGAAATTTGAATTTTCAGTATTTATTAATTATGATTTTAATTAGAGGCTTTCCATCTAGTTTCCACATCCTTGATTTCGGAATAAGCGCCGTCTCGTACTGCGTTTACATTATATTTTCAAGGGGGTTATACAATGAGTCAACTAGCTGTAAATCTTCATGAAAAGGTAGAAAATTTTCTTCAAGGTACAAAAAAGTTATATGTGAATGGATCTTTCATTGAAAGCGCTTCCGGAAAAACATTTAAAACACCTAACCCAGCAACTGGTGAAACACTTGCCGTCGTTTCTGAAGCTGGTCGTGAAGATATTCATAAAGCTGTAGTCGCAGCTCGTATGGCTTTTGACGAAGGTCCTTGGTCTCGTATGAGCACTGCTGAGCGAAGCCGTCTCATGTACAAGTTAGCTGATTTAATGGAAGAACATAAAGAAGAGCTTGCACAGCTCGAAACATTAGATAACGGAAAGCCAATCCGTGAAACAATGGCAGCAGACATACCACTTGCAATTGAGCATATGCGCTATTACGCTGGCTGGGCTACGAAAATCGTTGGTCAAACAATTCCTGTTTCCGGTGATTACTTTAACTATACACGCCATGAAGCTGTTGGTGTCGTTGGTCAAATTATCCCTTGGAACTTCCCGCTTCTTATGGCAATGTGGAAAATGGGAGCAGCGCTTGCTACAGGATGTACAATCGTTTTAAAACCTGCAGAACAAACTCCACTATCTGCTCTATACTTAGCTGAATTAATTGAAGAAGCTGGATTCCCGAAAGGTGTTATTAATATCGTACCTGGATTCGGTGAATCAGCTGGACAAGCTCTCGTTAATCATCCACTCGTTGATAAAATTGCATTTACCGGTTCTACTCCTGTCGGTAAACAAATTATGCGACAAGCATCCGAATCATTAAAACGCGTTACACTTGAGTTAGGCGGTAAATCACCAAATATCATCTTGCCAGATGCTGATTTATCTCGCGCGATTCCTGGTGCACTTTCTGGTGTTATGTTTAACCAAGGACAAGTATGCTCTGCTGGATCACGCTTATTTGTTCCGAAGAAAATGTATGATAATGTCATGGCTGATCTCGTCCTTTATTCTAAAAAATTAAATCAAGGCGCTGGTCTAAGTCCAGAAACTACAATCGGTCCTCTCGTTTCCGAAGAACAACAAAAACGTGTAATGGGCTTCATTGAAAAAGGGATTGAAGAAGGCGCTGAAGTACTTTGCGGAGGAAATAATCCATTCGATCAAGGCTACTTCGTTTCTCCTACAGTATTCGCTGACGTAAATGACGAAATGACGATCGCAAAAGAAGAAATTTTCGGTCCAGTTATTTCTGCAATACCGTTTAACGATATTGATGAAGTAATTGAACGTGCGAATAAATCTCAATTTGGCTTAGCTGCTGGTGTATGGACAGAAAATGTTAAAACTGCACACTATGTTGCAAGTAAAGTACGTGCAGGTACAGTATGGGTAAACTGTTATAACGTCTTTGATGCAGCATCTCCATTTGGAGGATTTAAACAATCTGGTCTCGGCCGTGAAATGGGATCTTACGCATTAAATAACTATACAGAAGTGAAGAGCGTTTGGCTTAACTTAAATTAATGAGAAAGAACCTGACTTACCTGGTCAGGTTCTTTTCATTATGTATTCCTTTAAACTTGCAGTCCTCCGCTCACATTTAATACTTCACCTGTAATATAAGATGCGTATTCTGATGCTAAAAAGGCTGCTGCGTTCGCAATATCTTCTGGCGTTCCAATTCTACCAACTGGAATAGCGCCCACCATCTTTTCTTTCACTTTATCTGGTATCGTTTTTGTCATATCTGTATCCATAAACCCCGGACAAATCGCATTACAAGTAATACCGAAACTTCCAACTTCTTTCGCTGCTGTTTTTGTTAATCCTACAACTCCTGCCTTTGTAGCCGCATAATTTGCTTGACCTATGTTTCCTTCTCTACTAATTGAAGATATGTTAATAATGCGTCCATACCCTTGTTGTCTCATGTAAAGAAGCGCTGGTTGCATACAATAAAAAACTCCAGTTAAGTTCACTTGTAATACTTGTTCCCAAGCAGACTTCTCCATTTTATGTAACATTGCGTCTCTTGTAATTCCAGCATTATTCACCAAAATATGTAATGTACCAAATTTTTGAACCGCATATTCAATTAACGACTTTGCTTCATTTTGATTACTCACATCACATCGATATGAGCACACTTCATATCCTTCATCTGATAACTCACGTGTCGTCTTTTGTAGATTCTCTTCATTTACATCGCTAATTAATACTTTCGCCCCTAGTTTTGCATAAACCCTTGCAATCTCTTTTCCAATTCCCTGTGCAGCTCCTGTTACAACAGCTGTTTTCCCATTTAAAAACTCCATTCCTATCCCCCATTTCTATTACTTATACTGTATATTTCGGCTTTTTGCTTTCCAATTCCTCTTTGTATAAAAAAGTCTATTTGTGTCAAACTAACTTTGCAACGTCGCATAAACGCAAGGAGATTGTGTCGAATGAACAAAAAGAATTTCAAACAAAGCAAAGCAACTGATGGCATTGATGTTGAGTTCTCTCGCGAACTCGCTGACCACAATGACTTAGAAGCAAACGCACGTGCAAATGCCGCTGATGCACGTCAAAAACGCCAGTCAACCGAAAAATAAGGTACATCACAACCTTATTCTTTTCAAAAGGGACCTACTACCCAACAAAATAAACCGAGAGACATCTCTCGGTTTATTTTCTATATTTTTTTGTATAATGAGCCAAAGTAAGCAACGGATATATATGAGCATAACTATGATAACGAATATAAAACCCACCTGGTAAACCTGTTCCAGTAGGATATTTTTCATTTACATAAGGGTTGGAGAGCAAATATGAAATACCTTTTCGAATGATTGGTGTTTCTTTTTCATAGTAAGAAATGAGAGCATCTAACGCCCATGCCGTTTGTGATGGTGTACTAAACGGCAAAGTAACAAATCTTTTTTCCACACTACTTTGGCAAGATTCTCCCCAGCCACCATCTTCATGCTGTATATGTTCAAGCCATAAAGCTGCTCGTTTTAATGATGGATCGCTAGATGGTATTCCTAGTGACCGTAAACCAGTCAACACTGCCCATGTACCATATATATAACAAATTCCCCATTTCCCATACCATGATCCATTTTCCTCTTGTACATTCATTAACCAATTTATCGCACTTTGTTTTTGTTTCTCGGGCAATTCATTTTGCGCATATGTCCCAAAAAACTCTAGCACTCTTCCTGTAATATCTGGTGTAGAAGGATCTGTAATCATATCACTTGCATTTTCGATTGGTAAATTTGCTAATATACGGCTCGTTACCCCTTTTTCAAAAGCTCCCCAACCACCATCATTATTTTGCAATCCTTTAACCCAATTAACCGCTCTCTTCCAAGCATTATCTACATTTTCGTCCCCTCTACTTCGCGCCAGTGCTCTTAACACAGCAGTTGTATCATCAATATCTGGAATCATCGTATTCACATCCGAAAAGCCCCAACCACCTGGGAATAGATTCGGTGCATGTACACTCCAATCTACTTTCTTCGTTTGCTGTTTTCTTAGTAAATACGCTGATGCATTTTGAATCACTTTACTTGCTTTCGGAACTTGAGCTTCTTGCAAAGCATAACTGAGTAAAGCTGTATCCCATACAGTTGACGGAGAGTTTTGCAAATGGCTCCCTCTCTCCATCTTCCATATATAAGATGCGATTCCCGTTATAGCCTTCTGAATAATTGGCGATTGAATAGAATGCCCTAATGCAAGTAAAGCATAAATCATATAAAACGAGGCAGTTGCGTAACTATATAATGTTCCATTTTCATCAATACGCTCTTTCATAAAACGTTCTACTTCCTCATATCCTTTATGATGCAAAGAAAGTGGATACGTTATAATTTTCTTCACCTCACTTAATAACGTTTGAAAAACTGGAGACCGATCCTCCCGAAACCATTCTCCGCCCCCGCCTGCAATGTGATTTAAATTTGGCAATAACTTTTTCCCTACTCGAAATCTTTTATTTAAACACAACATCATCGGAATTAAATGGATACGTGCTGAGCTACTCAATTCAAATATACTGAGGGGGGAATCGTTCTGCAGAAACATTATTGGTGTTGGCAAATGAAAGAGAGAAGGATATTCATATTCTCCATGAATCGCTAATAAAAACTTCGTCATAAAATGAGCACGCGCCACCCCCCCGCGCTCATTTATAAACATTTCCGCTCGCTTCATATTCGCATCTTCTTTTGTATATTTTTCCGATGCAAGTAAGGCAGCATAAGATTGAATTGTAGCAGATAAATTACCACCCACTTCATCTTCATACAATTTCCATGTTCCTTCATTTGTTTGGAGTGATGCTAATCTTTTTACAAACGGTTCTATCTCTTTATCTCTACCTAATAATTTTAATAAAAAAATCATATGACAATCTGTTAGTGGCGCTCCTTCAAAACAAAACCGCCACGTACCATCTTGCCGTTGCATCGTTTGAAGTGCAGTTGTTCTTCTCGCTATTTCTTCATGCACTTTTTCATATAATAACAAGTTACTCACCCACCCTTTCGAAATCCGTATAACGATATTCAAAAAGGTAGCTGAATATGTATGAAAACAAAGAAAAGCAGAACATATAAAATGTTCTGCTCATAAACAATATCCTACTCCGACAATAATCCCTAATAAAGCACCGACTACTACTTCATACGGTGTATGCCCAACAAGTTCATTTAACTTCTTATATTCTGTTTCTCTACCGTGAAAAAAGTCATTCAATATTTTTGCTTGTTTACTTACTGCAAGCCTTACTCCTGAAGCATCATACATAACAATAATGGCAAAAATAGCAGCAACCGCAAACATCGAGCTTTCCACACCTTCCACAACTCCAACTCCTGTAGCAAGCGCTGTAACTGTTGAAGCATGAGAACTTGGCATCCCACCTGAAGCAAAAAACTTTGCAAAATCAAATTCACCCGTTTTAACTAATTTAAAGACTACTTTCGTTAATTGTGCTAAAAACCATGAAATTACAGCTGCCATAAGCGGATCATTATGTAAAATTGTTTCCATGTTCTCAGCTCCTTACTGACTATAATGGAAATTCTATATAATATAAGTATAAAGAAAAATGCGTAGAAAATACTACGCATTATGATACTTTTGCTGATTTATTTTTTATAAATTTCGGTTGTTTCTGCACTAAAAACTTTGTTTTCGCTACCGAGAATACAAATAAAGCAACCCATATACAGAAAAATGCAATCATATGTGTAGATGTGAAATGTTCACCAAATACAAATACACCTAAAATTAAGCTAATTGTTGGCGCAATATATTGTAAAAATCCCACCATATAAAGCGGAATAAGTTGCGCTCCTTTTGCAAAATAAAATAGTGGTAATGCTGTTACAATACCTGCTCCTATTAAAAGTAACGTTGATAACATTGAAATAGATCCAAATGAGCCGAAACCATGTGCTCCTGTCATAACAAGATAAATGATCGCAAACGGCGTCACTAACATGGTTTCCATCGTAAGTCCAATTGTAGCATCATAGTTTAATAGTTTTTTCGTTAATCCGTATAATCCAAATGAAAAGGCAAGTGAAAGAGAAACCCACGGAATAGATCCGAAACGTACTGTTAAAATGACAACCCCTACTCCTGCTAAACCAACTGCAACATATTGCCAAAAGTTTAACTTTTCCTTTAAAACGACTGTACCAAGTAAAATACTAATAAGCGGATTAATATAATAGCCAAGACTCGCTTCAATAACATGATTATGATTAACGGCCCATATGTAAACAAACCAGTTTCCGCTAATCAAGACTGAAGCTATTGTTAATGACATTAATAATTTAGGTCGTTTAAAAAGATTCACAAATTCCCCAATAAACTGGCGAAACCTCTTCGTAACACCTAATACAAGTAACATAAAAACAAATGCCCAAACGATGCGGTGCGCTAATATTTCATCTGCTGGAACTTCCTCAACCCATTTCCAATAAATCGGTAGAATTCCCCACATCGTGTAAGCACCAGCCGCATATAGTATCCCTTTTTTTTGCTCTGCTGATTGACTCCCCATCTTCCTTTTTCTCCCCTTCTCATTTTTTCTCCATTATACGGTCTCACATGCTCACTTTACCAATAATCAATCTGCATTTCTTTCGACATTTCTCATACAACGAATAATAAACATACCGTTATTACAACAAGTAACGGTATGCCGAAAACAAATTTCTTTTTATGAGTTTTATGATGAAACATATACATGCCGATCCAAGCTCCAACTGCTCCTCCAGCTGCCGCCGATAAAAACAACGTACTTTCTGGCGTTCTCCACTGTTTCTTCTTTGCTTTTCGTTTATCAAGCCCCATAAGGCTAAAAGCTATAACGTTAATAATAAGAAAATAAATCCATTTCATCGCTTTCTCTCCTTATGAAAAATTCGATTAATAGTAACACGAAAAAACGACGGAAACAACTGAAGAACTCTTTTTATCCAACTAGTTTCATTCCTTTTTCTTAATTAATTGCCTTCATATTTATATAACCAACTAAAATCGCAATTAAAGCATTTAAATAGAAAAACGTTATGAGCAGAATCTTATATTTCATTACATTCACCCACTACCATATCATCAAAAAAATTGCTCTCAATCACTTTCTCATCAAAATGAAGAACTACAATTAGCCCTACATATAAAGAAACAAAATTTAGAAACCATTCCCCATTCTCATCTTTCTTAGCTAAGCATTTAAATATCTCTTGAAATTGCATACGCTCGTCTGCAGCAACAACCAGACGCACACCAAAATATTTCAATACGAGATTCAGCTTCAGCTGCACGGATAATGATAAAATATATTTTAATAACTCCGTATACTCTGCACAATCTTTTTGACTATACAACTTCACAAGCTTTTGATGTAAAGTAGAAATCGATAATTCTTCGTCAGTCACTTTAGTTGCTTCTACCATTTCAATCATCTTTTTCATATTCATTACATTCACCCCTTCTGAAAAAATTCTAAAGCCAAAGAGTACTTAATTCAAAATGTACAATAATTGTGCGTTTCTCGTCTCTCGTTCTTCCTCACTGACTAAATCATACTTTTTTAGGAGGTGAAAAACATCATTTAATAATTTCTGTGAATGAATACCTTGCAAAAAACTCTTTAACTCTTTAAAGATCCCTTCAGGTAAAAAACTCTTTTGACTTTCAAGCTTATTCATCACATCTTCAATAGAATGATCAATGTTACATGCCATATTAAACTTCCCCCTCTATCCTCTATAAATAATATCCTCAGCTAACGATGTAAACACTTCTCCTACAAGAGAGTCTTCATCATATACAGATGAACCGTTATTTTCTTCTCGTTTTGCAAAAGGTATTTGCGCGATCACTTCTGTTTGCAATTGTTCTGCAAGCATTTCGCCGCCACCTTTTCCGAAGAGATAGTTTTTCGATCCATCTTGCTCTTCATAATAAGCCATATTTTCTACAATCCCTAAAATCTCGTGTTTCGTATGCTTTGCCATAACTCCTACTCTAGATGCTACGAACGAAGCTACATTGTGTGGTGTTGTAACGATAATTTCTTGCGCCTGCGGGATCATTGCTGCAACATCAATAGCAATATCTCCTGTACCAGGTGGTAAATCAAGAAGTAAATAATCTAATTCTCCCCAGTGCGTATTCGCAAGGAAATTTTGAATCCATTTATTTAACATCGGTCCGCGCCACATAACCGGGTTATTTCCTTCCGTAAAAAATCCCATCGACATAATTTTAACACCGTGACTAACGACCGGAATTGCTGTTTGATCAATCATCGTTGGTTTCTTATTCGTTTCCATCATAGCTGGAATGCTAAAACCATATATATCTGCATCTAATATCCCCACTTTTTTGCCCATACGAGCTAGTGCAGTTGCAAGATTAATTGTCACCGTTGATTTTCCAACTCCACCTTTTCCACTCGTTACAGTAATAAACCGTACTCCTGAATCAAGGCGAAGCATGCTCGGCATACCAGTTTCTGTTCTACTATTTTTCTTTAACTTCTCTGTTAAAGCTGCACGTTCTTCTTGTGTCATAGAACCAAATGTTACATCCACTTTAGAGGCACCAATTGGGTGAAGTGATTCTTCAATATCTTGTTGAATTTTTGCTTTTAACGGACAACCTTGTATTGTTAGTACTACTTCAAGTTTAACCTCTGTTCCGTTCATTTGTATATTTCTAACCATATTTAATTCTACAACACTTTTGTGTAACTCTGGATCCTCTACATGTTTTAATGCATTTATTATTTGTTCTTGAGTAAGCATAGAACTCATCCCTTCTCTTATTCTAATTTATATACAACATCTTCTCGGCGCTTCATCTGTTGAAAAAGCTTATTACCCTCCGCTAACGGGCGGGATTAATGCGACTATATCTCCTACTTTTATCATCTCTTCATTCGTTACAAACTCTTCATTAATTGCAACCATTACTGTATCCAAGGATTGCAAATGATAACTATCTTTCAACCATTCTTTTAATTGCCCAACAGTCATTTCTTGTTTTTCTGAAATTATTAATTGATCCAATCCGACTTCCTCACGCAAATTTGCAAACAATAAAATTGTAATCATTTTCTCATTCTTCCTTCTTTGGTTTTCCTTCTGGATATGGTGTGTTTTCAAGTTGATCTCCAACCCACATCGTTCCATCTTCCCGAAATTCTTTTTTCCAAATTGGAACGATTCGTTTTATACGTTCAATCGCGTACTCATTCGCTTCATAAGCTACTTTACGATGCGGTGATGAAACTGCAATGACTACCGCAATATCCATGATTTCTAGCCGCCCTACACGGTGCGTAATTGCTACTTTTGCATCCGGCCATCTTTCACTAATTTCTTCACCAATTCTCATAAGTTGTTTTACTGCCATCGGTTTATATGCTTTATACTCTAAATGTAGCGTTCGTTTTCCTTTTGTAAGTTCTCTCACGGTACCAATAAATGTTGTAATCGCACCCACTTCCCTTCTTGCGACTTTATTCGTTACTTCTTCAACTAAAATCGGATTATCTACAATCTCAAATAACACTTGTCCCATTAGAACCACCTCTCACTTTATGAAATGTCCAAGGCCATTCACTACCTTCGTTATCTTCTAATAAAAGAACATCGACAAACATATCTTTTTTATATCCTCTTGTCCCGCCCGGCAATACGATAAACACGTTTGATTCTGCCAATGAGGAAACTGAGCTAGATTTATCAAAACCTGATGGATAAGCTATTAATTTCCCCTCATCATATTGCAATTTCGCTCGTACAAATCTTGTAAATGGATTCGGTTTTAGAAAATCTTCTCCTAATAACGCTTTTTCTCTTTTTAAATGTACTTTTTCACTAAACATATACGCCCGAATACACGGTCTTACGAATAATTCAAACCCTACATAACAAGCTGATGGATTTCCTGATAAACCAAATAATAACTTGCCATTTAATTGTGCTACAGTCGTAACACTCCCTGGCCGCATTGCAACTTTATTGAAAAGAACAGAGGCACCTAACTTTTCGTAAATAGCTGGTAAATAATCGTAATCTCCTACTGATACACCGCCCGTTGTAATTAACATATCCACTTGCCCAAGCGCTTCTTTCACAGCTGTAAAACATGTATTAAAATCATCACTAAACTTCCCAAAATATTTTACTCTGCCGCCTGCTCTTCGAATTTGAGACAATATCATATACGTATTACTATTTCGGATTTTCCCTGGCTGTAATGAATCATCGACATCAAGCAATTCACTCCCAGTCGCTAACAGTCCAATTACAGGCTTTCTCGCAACTGGCACTTCACTATAACCGAATGTAGCAAGAAGAGCTGAAATACCTGGATTAATGTACGATCCTTTCTTTGCAAGAACCGTTCCTTTACGAGCATCTTCACCTTGAAAAGAAATATTGTCGCCCTTTTTGAATGATCGCTTCACTTCCATATAATTGTTGCCATTCTTCTCATATTGACGAGTCAGCTCTAACATAACAACCGCATCACACCCATTCGGAATTTGTGCTCCCGTCATAATTCGAACTGCTTGAAACGGACCTACTTTCTCATGAAATAGCGATCCTGCACCAATTTCACCCACTACTTCAAATACAATTGGCGTTTCATAACTTGCTAAATTAGTATCTTCTGCTCGAATAGCAAATCCGTCATACGGCGAACGATTAAATGACGGTACATCATGGTCAGCTATTAAATCCTCTGCTAATATACGTCCATAAGCTAATTCAATTGGTAATAGCTCCTTTAAGCCTTTATCAGCAAATCCCATCACTTTACGAACAGCTTCTTCAACCGTAATTGGCACTCTTCTTTCCATTGTTGACACCCTCTCTATTAACCGAATACGCGATAATATAGTTGTTTCGCTTTCGAAATATCATTTGTACCATGAATAAAAACACGACCATCTCGAAAAACAACCACGCGGTAATCATCGAATTGGCAAGATAGTAAATACGGATTCCGATCTACTTTCCCCAGTTTTTGTAATACTTTTTCTATATCATCAAAATTGTATTTCCTATTGTCTACTGTTCTAATTTGAACTGTATTTCTTCCGCATAAAACAGCTGCTTTCGTTTGATTTTCGTATGATAAATAAGGATAAGTTCGATTCAAACCGCATGAGAGACAAGCGTCTGTTTTTATTTTCCCTAATTTTATAAAATGATTTTGATTACTCCATATATCAAACATGAAAAATGTTTTTCTAATTGCTGAGAAATCTTCCACTAAAATTTTGAGTGCTTCTGCCAATTGATATGCTGCGACGATTTGAACAGTCGGGCTAATAATTCCAGCGGTATCACATGTCACACCTGTAACAGGAATATTTTTCAGCATACAATGTAAACACGGTGTCTCTTGCGGAATAATTGTATAACTCATACCATACGATCCAACGCAAGAACCATATACCCAAGGAATATTATGTTTTTGTGATAAATCATTTATTACAAATCGAATATCAAAATTATCTGTTGCATCAATGATTACATCTACATTTTTTAATAGACCTTCCATATTTTCTGAAGTTGCATCCATTACGAAAGCATGTATTTGTACTTCCGAATTAATTTGTTCTAACCGATTTTTTGCAGCAATTGCTTTCGGCATTTTCTCTCTCGCATCTTGTTCAGAGTACAATTGTTGCCTTTGTAAATTACTCCATTCAACGTAGTCACGATCAATAATCGTCAACTTGCCAACACCTGCACGTACGAAACTTTCGGCACTTGCACTTCCTAATGCGCCTGCCCCTACAATTAACACATGTTTATTTCGAATTTTTTCTTGTCCTTTACTCCCAATTGGTTTGAACAACTGTTGTCGTGAATACCGATCAGCCATTACATACCCTTCCTCTCAAGAACTCTATTTCATATTAGAATGTTGTTTCTGATAACAAGCAAAGTAAGCAAAACCAACAAACCCAGCTCCTCCAATTACATTTCCGATAAAAACAGGAACAAAATTTTTAGCCAAATCCATCCACGTTAGATGACCAGCAAAAATAACAGCGGAAATGACAAACATATTTGCTACTACTTGCTGAAATCCAATCACTACAAATGCCATAATTGGAATCCAAATTCCGATGATTTTTCCGACAAAATCACTCGTCCCGTAAGCGAGCCAAAGAGCAAGACAAACGAGCCAATTACAACCAATTGCTAAAATTAAAGTTCTTCCAAATGATTCATGTAACTTCCCTTCCGCTATCGCTACTGTTTTATTTAAATACTCTCCCTCTGTTAATCCGCCAAGATGTCCAAAGCAATACGCAACGAAAATTGCCCCAATAAAATTCATGAGAGTAATCCAAACCCAGTTATTCAGTACACTTATCAATGTAATTTTCTTTGCATAAAGCGCCATAGACAGTGACATCATATTTCCCGTAATTAATTCTCCTCCTGCTAATACTACGAGCATAAGTCCAACAGGAAATACCGCTCCTCCTAAAACATTCACTAGACTCCCCCAGCGCTCAGGTAAATTCCCTAAAACTCGAATGTTAAGTAAAAAACCTATCGCAATAAACGCTCCTCCTAAAAAACCGAGAATAAGCATCGCTGGCAATGTCTGTCTTACTTTTTGAACACCGGCCTCAATGACAAGCTCAGCAATTTGTTCCGGCTTATGAAATGCCATTACCCATTCCTCCATTTTCTCCAAATAAAAAAGCAGCTTCAAAAAACCTCCTCAAAATAAAGGTTTTTGAATGCTGCTTAATTTCTCTGCACATCTTTTACAGAGATATCAATCATCACTTTTACTATAAAATAGAAAATCCACAACTCTTGTAAATTCCCCATTTTTCACTATGACGCTAGCTTTATATATTAACCACCGATATGTGACATTTCAATTTTAGGTATTGTATTCTTATTTTTATGATTTAAGCGTTCATCTGAATAACGATCTTCCCTATTATTCCATATATCGCGTACTACATCTGTAATGTCCTCATCTGTATGTTCAGAACGAAGCAATTCTCTTAAATCATTTCCTTTAGAAGCAAATAAGCAAGTATATAATTTTCCTTCTGCAGAAATACGAGCTCTCGTACATGATGAGCAAAAAGAATCTGTTACCGATGAAATAATACCTATTTCCTCGTCGCTTCCTATATAACGATACCTAGTAGCCACTTCACCAGAATAATTTGCTTCTATCCGTTCTAACGGCATAACTTGATGAATCGTATCTACTATTTCTTGTTTAGAGACGACCTCTTTTAAATCCCAACCATTATAATTTCCAACGTCCATATACTCAATAAAACGAAGAATATGCTTGTTTTCCTTAAAGTATTGCGCCATCTGCAAAATGTCCTGTTCGTTTTTTCCCTTTTGAACGACCATGTTTATTTTAATTTTCATTCCAACTTCAGCTGCAGCCTGTATTCCTTCCAGAACCCTTTGCACTTTGCTCCTATTACCATTTAAATAGAAAAACCGCTCTTCTTCTAAGGAATCTAAGCTAACTGTTACACGTGATAGTCCCGCCTTATATAAATCAGGAGCAAATTTTTTAAGTAACGATCCATTGGTTGTTAAACCGATATCTTCTACACCATCTATTTTATGAAGCCGCTCAATAAGCTTTGGAAGCCCTCTTCTAAGTAACGGTTCTCCGCCTGTAATCCGTAATTTTCTCACACCTAAAGAAACGAAAATACGTGTTATCCTTTCAATTTCATCAAAAGATAAAATTTTGTCATTAGACAAAAACGAGTAATCAGGACCAAATATTTCTTCTGGCATACAATATCGACAGCGAAAATTACAGCGATCAGTAACTGAAATACGTAAATCCTTTAACGGACGTTGCAACTTGTCTAATGTAACTGATTTCATCTTCATTGCCTCACTTTTATTTTATATTTAAAACACGCTCTGGATGGGTATACACATTTAAGGAGTGATTACGAATAAATCCTATTGTCGTAATACCTAAATCTTCCGCTAGTTGCAAAGCTAACTCAGTTGGAGCTGATTTTGATAGTATAATTTCACAACCGATTTTTGCAACTTTCAATAATATTTCCGAAGAAATACGACCACTAAAAACAATGATTTTATCTTTTATAGAAATATCGTTTTTTAAACAATAACCGTAAATTTTGTCTAGTGCATTATGCCTACCAATATCCATTCGGCTTAAAATAATACCATTCACATCACATAAAGCTGCATTATGAACCCCGCCAGTATGATGAAACGTATCCGCAGATTGCTGCATTTCTTTCATTAACCGAAAACAATCATCGGCAGCAACCTGTACATGGACACCCTTCATCTTTTTTGCACTTAGTGCATCATTTGCAAAAACAAATCCTTGCCTACTCATACCACAACAAGACGTAATATATCGTTTATTTTGCATTTGTTCATAATACGGATTTACTTTTGTCGTTGTTACATGTACAAATCCTTCTTTCTCCTGCACCCATACACTATCAATATCTTCATACTTTCGAATGATTCCTTCAGATGCTAAGAAGCCTATTACCATATCTTCTATATATTCTGGAGTACTAACCATTGTAACAAACTCCTGTCCGTTCATTTTAATGGTGACAGGAAACTCTGTTACAATGCTGTCCTCTATATGCTTAAATACCTCTTGTTCATAACGAAAGATTTCTCTTTCTACCTGTATCGGTTTCACGATCAGTATCCTTCTCTCACGTTATATTTTTATCAAAAACAAATACCGAAACTGCAATATCTTCTTCTACTTTCATATCTGAAAACAAATTCACTAATTTCGCGCCAACAAGTTCCTCCAAATGTTCACGGGAATTCGCAGCATACACTTCTTGAATCATTTTTGTTCTAGCCAGATGAACCATTTCCGCACCGTCCATCGTACTTGAAATAAATTTTTCAGTAGGTGTTAAGTTTCCATAAAGAGTCGCTATAGCCATATTTTCTGCAAAAACAGTATGAATTCGTTCCGGTCCTTTTCCGAAAAGTTCCTTTCGAAGTTTTCGGATCATATCATTAAATTCATGTACTTTTTTTGACATACAATTATACCTCCCAAAAGCCTCATTTTACTTTATTATATATTTTACCAAAATGAGCCTTCCGCCCAAACTATTTCGTACAAATATTTGGGCGAAAAGGTTCACTTCATGAAGTTTATTCGTCTTTTAACCCTTTCCCCATTCCTTTTAAGAAATGAAGCCCAAACCCGATCGCACGGTTAATATCTGGGTCTTTCAATACTTTCATAAGATCGAATACCCCTACTTTTTTATTACTTTCTAGATGTTCATTACCTTCTTCTAGCCCGACTAATAAACTACCTATAAGCTTTTTCGTAAGTTCTGGGTCAAGTTCAGTTAACGCACCTGCAGCGCCCATCATATTATTAATTAAATTTGTAACAGGCTCACGAGTTACTTGACCTAGAACAATCTTCGCAATTGGTTCTTTCGCTTTTAGCATAGAATTTGCAGCTTCTAGCATTCCAATGTCATTTAATTCCCCTACTATATTAAACATCTGATTTAGAGCTTCTTCATTATTAGTTAGAAGCTCTTTTAAATCATCTAACTTTTGCTGTTTTATTTCTTCCTCAGTTAATTCTTGTTTTTGAATCATTTTTATAGGTGCAGCCATAGTTTTCTCCTCCTACTTATCCGTTAAATGCACATACCCTGTACGTGCCCACTTACGATGTACCTCAATTCCAGCTTGAGGGTGACGTTTTTTATTGCGTGGGTTCGCTTTTGGCATCGGATTTTCGCCATCAACTTCTAACACTTCCATACGTACTTTCGTTTGTTTATACGCAGGTGTATTCGTACGTACATCCACAGCAGGACCTGTTAAGAAATTAATTGCCGTTTCGTTATCTGTAGAGTTCATCGGTAAATATAACTCATTCGCTTTTACACGATCTGTAACGAGTGCACGTAATTTTAATGCTCCAAAAGGAGAGACAAGACGAACTAACGAACCTGTTTTTAAGCCACGTTCTTTTGCAAGGTCTGGAGAGATTTCAACGAAAACACCAGGTACTTTCGTTTGAATACCTGTTGATTTATTTGTCATATTCCCTTCATGGAAATGCTCAAGCATACGACCGTTGTTAATGTGAAGGTCAAACTCGGCTGGAAATTCAGCTGGACGTACCCAGTCAGCAATCGCAAAACGAGCTTTTTTATCTGGGAAGTTAAATCCATCTTGGAACAGAAGTGGTGTATTCGTTCCATCAAAACTTCCCCAATGGAAACTGTTCCATCCTTCAAGCACTTCATAGTTCGCTTGCGAGAACAATGGTGATAAACTTGCCATTTCAGCAAAGATTTCACTTGGGTGGCTATAATTCCAGTTTGCACCTAGTTTATTCGCAACTTCCTGGACGATCCACCAGTCTGGTTTCGCATCTCCTAGCGTAGGAAGAACTTGATATAATCTTTGGACACGGCGCTCTGTATTTGTGAAAGTACCTTCTTTCTCAAGAGATGGCGCTGCTGGTAATACAACATCTGCATATTGAGCAGTTTTAGAAAGGAAAACATCTTGCACAACGAAGAAATCAAGGCTCGTTAACACTTCATGTACATGATTTGCATTAGAATCTACAAGAGCCATATCTTCTCCGACAAGATACATTGCTTTCATTTTTCCTTCGTCAATTGCGTGAAGCATTTCAATATTATTAAGACCTGGTTCACTATCAATTTTCACTCCGTAAGCAGTTTCAAATTTCGCACGTTCCATTTCGTTAGTAACGTGCTGATATCCTGGAAGCCATCCTGGTAAAGTACCCATATCACAAGCACCTTGTACGTTATTGTGACCTCGAAGTGGGTATGCACCTGCTCCTGGACGACGATAGTTCCCTGTTGCAAGAAGTAAGTTTGAAATCGCAGCGGAAGTATCAGAGCCACCTGTATTTTGCGTTACTCCCATCCCCCAAAGGATACATGTACCATCTGCATCACGAATCATTTCAGCCATTTGAATAAGTGTTTCTTTTGAAATACCAGTCATTTCTTCTCCATATTCAAGTGTATATTCTTTCAGGCTCTCTTTGAAATCTTCAAAGAAGTTTACATTCTCATTAATAAATTCTTGATCATGCCAACCTTGATCAATCATATATTTCGTAACAGCCATTAACCATACTTGATCTGTTCCTTGTTTTGGACTAATAAAGACATCTGATCGCTCTGCCATTTCTGTTTTACGAAGATCAGCTACAATTAACTTTTGTCCGTGTAATTTATGTGCACGTTTAATACGTGTAGCTAAAACAGGATGACCTTCTGTCGGATTACATCCTACAATAATAACAAGACCAGATTGCGCAATATCTTTAATCGTTCCTGCATCACCGCCCATACCAATTGTACGGAACAAACCATCCGTTGCTGGTGATTGGCAATAACGTGAGCAGTTATCAATATTATTCGTTTCAAATACTTGTCGGGCTAGTTTTTGAATAACGTAATTGTCTTCATTCGTAATTTTAGATGAAGAAATAAAACCGATAGCATCTTTACCATACTCTTCTTTAATCGATCCTAATTTACTTGCAACTACATTCAATGCTTCTTCCCATGTAGATTCAACAAACGTTCCATTTTTACGAATTAAAGGTTTTGTAATTCGTTCTTTAGAATTTACGAAATCCCAACCAAATTTCCCTTTTACACAAGTGGAAATTGCGTTAACTGGTGCATCTGAAGATGGCTGTACTTTAAGGATTTTACGCCCCTTCGTCCACACTTCAAACGAACAACCTACACCACAAAATGTACATACTGTTTTCGTTTTCTTCGTACGAGTATCACGCATGGCCGCTTCCACTTCTGATACCGCAAAAATACCGCTATATCCAGGCTCAACTTCTTTAATTAAATCTACCATCGGTTCAAGAATATCTGGTTTTAATCCCGTCATAAATCCAGCTTCACCGAGCATCGTTTTCTCCATTAAAGCGTTACAAGGGCAAATCGTTACACATTGACCACAGCTAACGCATGAAGAATCATTAATATTTACTCCTTCATCCCAAATAACTCGTGGGCGTTCCGCTTCCCAGTCTATCGATAACGTTTCATTTACTTGTAAGTTTTGACACACCTCAACGCATTGACCGCATGCAATACATTGATTAGGGTCATAGCGATAAAACGGATGCGTCATATCAACTTCACTTACATCTACTTTCGGTTCATAAGGATATTTTTGATGTTCGATTTCCATTAATTCTGCTGTATTATGCAGTTTACAGTTCCCATTGTTATTGTCACATACTGTACAGTATAATAAATGATTTTCTAGTAACCGATCCATCGCCTCTGTTTGTGCTTCTTTTGCGCGAACAGAAGCACGTTCAATGTCCATACCTTCCGTTGCTATCGTCGAACAAGAACGCATTAACTTTCCGTCAACTTCTACAATACAAGTGTCACATGTTTGAATAGAATCTACTTCTGGCACGTAACAAATTTGCGGATGTTCAATCCCGTTCTCATTAATCACACCCAATATCGTTGAACCAGGCTCCGCTGCATACTTTTTTCCGTCAATTGTAATATGAACCATGTTGTCATTCATGGTCTTTCCCCCTTTTTGAGAATAAAAAAACTCCACCACGAAAATATACGCACCACATTTTTGGCACGCTATTATCATGGTGGAGTAGTTTATTAGCACATCTTGCTAAAATACCAATCCATTTATTCATAAATAAAACGATAGATTCATAACAGGTCATATCACGATTCCATCTTTAACACTATAATTATAGCGTTAAATGTACAAATATACAATATAAATTTTAAACTGCGCATATGTCTGTATGTAACTATCCATAATAACCCATATAAAGTTCAACGAGGAATAAGGTGAATATATGGGTTCTTTTCGAAAATGGATAAGGGGCGAAAAATCTTTCTCTACACACGAGCAATCTGAAACTGTATTACATAAAGAAATTTCTTCCTCCATGCCGCTTAATCTTAAACACTTATCCAAATTATTTAGTGGTATTCCAGAATTAATTACACGCACTTTCCCGTTAAAAAACGGAAAAGAAGCTGCTCTTATATATATGGAAGGACTTGTAGATAAAACTGTTATTAATGTAGATATTCTTCGGCCTCTCTTATTTAAAGAATGGAATGAAGACGATTTTTGGGAATCTTCTGTTTCTATAGGGAATATTAAAAAAGTTCAGAAGTGGATAGACATTGAGCAATCTCTCTTACATGGCAAAAGTATTTTATTTATAAACGGTCAATTATCAGCTTTAGAACTAGATACACAAGCGGCGCCAAAAAGGAGCATTGAAGAACCTACAACAGAGACTTCCATAAAAAGCTCACACGAAGGATTTAATGAAGTGGCAAGTGATAGTATCGCACTTATTCGTCGCTATATTCCAAATCGCGAATTAAAAGTGAAGGAATTCACTGTTGGCGAACGAGCAACCTCTAAAGTTTTTTTACTTTATCTTGCAGATGTTGCAAACGAAGATGTTGTACAAGATATGGCATGCCGCATCGAATCAATCAAAGTAGATGCTATTCTTACTACCGGTGAATTAGAAGGATTTGTTGAAGATAATTCCTATACTCTCTTCCCACAATTGTCTATCACTGAACGTCCTGACACAACGGCACATCATATTTTGAATGGGCGAATCGCTGTTGTTGTAGATCGCTCACCAGGCGTATTAATAGGACCTATGACCTTTTCATCCTTTTTTCAGACGATAGATGATTACAGCTTCAGACCTATGATTCCATCTTTTATACGACTTCTTCGTTTCACTGGGCTATTTATTGCAATATTTGCTCCTGCTCTTTATATTGCTATGATTTCCTTCCATTATGAAGTAATTCCGCTCAAATTGTTGTTAACGATTGGAGAATCTCGAGCCAAAATTCCTTTCCCCCCCATATTAGAAGCTTTATTAATGGAATTAGTTCTCGAAATGCTCCGAGAAGCAGCGATTCGGCTTCCTGGGCCTGTTGGACAAACAATCGGCGTCGTAGGAGGAATTGTAATTGGACAAGCTGCGGTTCAAGCTGGGATTGTTAGTAACGTTATGGTTATCGTCGTATCAATTACTGCGGTTGCCTCTTTCATTATTCCTAACTTAGAAATGTCAGCAGGAATTCGGCTTCTTCGATTCCCAATGATGATAGCAGCCTCTTTATTTGGCGTCATTGGAATTATGGTTGGAATGGCAATCATTATCATCCATATTCTTTCTATGGAATCACTTGGTGTGCCATATGGTAGTCCTTTTTCTCCGTCATATGCCTCGGACTTAAAAGATACCCTTGTACGTTTCCCATGGAAAATCATGAAGAAACGGCCACTATCTCTACAATTAAAACAAAATAACCGGCAAAGCGATGTTGAGGAAAAGGAGGAGAATAAGTGACAAAACGTGCAAAGAGGGAAATCACTTTATTTCAATACATTTTAACTATTAGTGGTGTTCAAGTCGGATTCGGCGTACTTACACTCCCGCGTGAAGTTGCACAAGGGGCGAATACAGATGGCTGGATGTCTATTATTATCGGATGTGTCATTACTACTTTAGTCAGTCTATGTATTGTAAAAATTATGGAAAAACATCCAGGATATACTTTACTTGATGTGCTGATACGCTATCTTGGAAAATGGCTAGGAAGAGTAGTAATGATTTTTTGGATTTTATATGCTGTACTCGCAGCTGTTTCCTTAATTTTTTCCCTCTTATACGTTATTCACATTTGGATTTTACCTAGATCTCCTATGTCTTTAATTATGATTTTGCTATCTATTCCAATGCTTATGCTTGCATGTAAAGGAGCACTTATTATTAGTCGTTTTGCTGTTTTCACTGTCATCTTTACACTTTGGATGCCATTATTATTATTTATTCCTCTTAAAGATGGGCATTTTATATATCTACTTCCTCTTATCAAGGAAGGATGGCTACCAATTATAAACACCGTGAAATCAACTATCATTGCGTTTCTCGGATTCGAGTTTTCGTTTGTCCTTTATCCTTATTTAACTAACAAAGCATCTGCAAAAAAAGGAATCGTTATTGCGAATTTGATTACGTTATTTATTTATCTTCAAATCACGTTCGTTTCTTTTATTTATTTTAGTCCAGATGGTATAACAAAGTTTTTATGGCCGACACTTTCTCTTGTTACACCGTTTCACTTCTCATTTCTTGAGCGATTTGAAATTATCTTTTTGTCATTTTATCTCTTTATTATTTTTGATTCCTGTATTCCTTATATTTTCACTGCTTCAGATGGAATTAATCAATTACTTAACAAAAAAGGCAGTTCATTACCTATTTATTTTTTATTATTCGGATGTATTTTCATCTTATTCTTTTATATCCCTTCTTCTTATCAGATAAGTGCGTTGCGGGAATTTTGGGGAACTGCTAGTTATTTTATCGTTTTTCTATTCCCAGTGGTATTTCTCTTATACATGACACTTTATCAGCATTGGAAAAGGAGAAAAATTTAAATGAGACGTTGTATTCATTTTATTATATTTTGTTTCCTCATAATTTTTTTAGTAGGCTGTGAAGATCGGCTTGATTTAGAAAAACAATCCATCTCATTAATTTACGGTTTTGACGCAAAACCAAAAGGAAAATTAATTGTGTATCACGTAAACCCTATTTTTAATGAAGATGTAGAGAAAAAGTACGAAATTCATGAAGCGAAAGTACATACACCCCGAGAAGCAAAAGATACGTTTAACAGTTCAAGCAGCGGTTTAGTGTCCACAGAAAAGTTACAGCTCATATTGTTTAGCACAAATTTTTTAAAACAAGAAGGAGCTATGCCTTATCTGGATGTTTGGTATCGCGATCCTAAAAATACAGGAAATATGCGCATGGTTGCAGTAGATGGCCCCATTTCTTCTGTTATATATAATAATTTCAAAGATAAGCCTGCTCTTCCTGAATATTTAACAGATTTAATTAATACGAACAAACTATACAATCGGACCGTGTTTACGACATTCCATGAATTTCATAGACAAACTTTTAATAAAGGCGTAACTCCTGCTATTTCAGAAATAAAAAAAGGGAAGAAAGATGTTATTGTTACCGGTTCGGCACTATTAACTTCTCGTGGAACTTATAAGATGTCTTTAAATCGCCATGAAAGTGCCCTTCTTCTTATGGTGCAAAAGAAAGCTAATATACCCGTTTCACTTACAATGAAAATCCCCTCTAATTTAGTTGAAAGTAATAGCCATCTAAAAGATACAAAAGGCGACGATTTCATAACAATAAACGTTCTTAGTATGAATCATGATATCGATACAGACTATAGCGATAACCGCTTCAAATTTAATATTAAAATGGATTTAAAAATTGCCGTATCTGAACTTACATTCAACATGGATATAGATAAAGATAGAAAGAAATTAACTTCTCTTATTACAAAACAACTAAACAAAGATTTAAACGAATTAATCTACAAAATTCAAAAACAGCAACTCGATCCATTCGGATTTGGTGATTATGCGAGAGCATTTCACTATAAAGAATGGAAACAAGTTGAAGATGATTGGCCACGTGCCTTTTCAAAAGCTAATGTGAAAGTAGCACCAACTATTAAAATTTTAGAAAATGGGATTATTAAATAGAAAAAACACGCTACTTGCTCTTATACGTTTAAAGAGCAAGTAGCGTGTTATCATTTTTTATTTTGAAGCTTATGCAGTTACGCTTCTGTTTCTGGTTCTTCGTTTTCCGCTTGTTCCAACCTTTGCTGCTCCGCAAGTTCAGCTGAAATCATTCCATAATAAATTTCTGGATATAATCCAAATATTTGATATACACTTCCTAAAAACGGCATCAGAATCCCTCTTTTCTAAAGTTGTATTGCCACTTTTAAGGATTCCCTTTTCATTCATTATACATTCGTTTTTGGCGTTTCTTCTTCATCTTGAACACTTAATAAATTTTGCCATTTTTTATACGGAGCGCTATTTGGATCTACATATCCTTTTGCATGCGAGCGATCCCACAATTGTTTAATAAACATTTCTTTCTCTTTCTTTGCCACCATATCGGCACCTGTACCGTAATAGTTCTGGAAATACAACTCGATTTCATCAAGGAATAGTCTTAATAATTCATCTGATGTTTCTTCTAACGTCGGATCATACTTCGCTTCACGGTCATACATTAAAATCATGTCTAAAAGATTGTGGACATGTTCTTTTCTAAGCCATCTTACATCTTGGGCTCCTAATACGAACGGATGTGTATATAAATGTCCACCTTGTATCATCGCCTTTTCTTGCTCTTCTTCAAATCGTGACAAGATGTTTTCATAAATAAACGGATTATGAAGCAATGCTCTGTGTAATTTATAACTTTCGCTTGAAATATTTTTCCCCATCGACTGAATTAAAAAGCTACGTCCCACACCGTTATATTGATACACAAACTGTCCATCAACAGCAACTAAACTAATCCAGCGATACATATATGCGTATAGTAATGCACGATTACATTTATCATAATCTAATTTTGTTTGAGTCGCGTTTAAATCTGGCATAAAGGCTGGTAAGTGCCAATACTTATCTAAATGCGGCGTTAAACTAGATTTTTTACTATTTAATTTGTTTACACGGCGATAATACGATTGGAAATAGTCACCTTTATCATTCATAAATCCGTTTGAAATATGTCCTGATGATAATTTAGGAAAGTCTTGCAGCGATAAGCCGTAATGTGCTCGATAACAGATCACTTCAAATGGCGAAAAGGCTTCATGTACTGTATCTTTTTCTTTAAACATTTCTTGAATTAATTCCTCTTGCAGCTCTTTCTTTAAAGAAGGATGTATACCCCAATATTGTAATTCCCTATGATGAGCAACTTTCGGAACGAATGGACTCGCTAAATGGAACAGGTCTTCAATTTTTTCACGAACGTATTCATCGCGATCACGTTTCTTATAATCCGCTTCTTTTCGCAACGCCTCAATGATATTCAGTTCTAATTTATCACGATAGCGTACTTGCAGTTCGTCATAACAATAGCTCAGTATATGTTCTCGGTAGAAATCCTCTACCTTTTTCGACTGAATCTCTTCTGTTTTCGCATCACGACAATATTCCCCGTACAAACTCATATAAATTTCCGCTGATATATCTTTCGGTAGTACACCTAAATTTAAATGTTGCTGCATATCTTGCCATATCTTTTCTTGCAGCTGTTCCTCAGCTAATACATATACATTCGTCGGGTTTGTTTTCCCTTCAAATTCCTTACTGCGCTTTTGGATTTCAAACAATAAATTTTCACGTGTTTCATGTAAATTATCAAAAAACCTTTCCCAATATTGAATCATTTTATTAACTGTTTGATATAGCGATTGATACACAAGTTCTAATAGCATTTCTTTTCGATATTCATTTAATTTGTGTACATATTGCGTTACGATGTCTTCAAATTCTCTTTTGAATAAACGTTGCTGATTATTAATCATTTTTCCAAACCAGCCTTGTTGTTGAGCAATTTCTACTCGGCGTACAGCCGTTACCGTTCCATCGATATTACCCACATTAAATTTTTTATCGTAGTTTTGAATTACATTACGCTTTTGTTCATTATTTTCATGTAGTCGATTCATTTTTTCTACTAACTGCTTTCGAATTTCATATAACATAAAACGTGCTGCTACTGGGTGAACTGGATCTGTTTTCTTTAAAAACCATGTATTTAGTTGATAGGACTGCCCTTCAGAACCACTTGGTGAAAAGCGGTCTGATTCAATCATGTCATATAAAAGTGTCGTTACATGTTCATGTACACGGCTCGGAATCGCATACGCATATAAACGCACCGCATGATCCACTCTTGCCACTTCACCTTTCATTTGTTCCATCATTTTCAGCTTCGCAGCTGAAATTTTACACTCATGTTGCAGACGATTTAATTCCTCATCTTTTTGCACCGTGCGTTGTACATAACTTTCTACAGCTTCTAAAAACAGTTTTGATTTCGCAACTCCGAGCTTACCACCCTCTGCTCCTTCACGCGTTTCATTGTACATTTGTCTATAGAAAATATGAGCTTGCTCTGGACGGGTAGCAAGATGTTCCAAGTCCTCTAAATAACTTTTACCTCTCTCCGGCTTTTCACGCTGCATCCCACGTTTTACATCTTGGTCATATCTTTGCTTCTTCTCTTGAAACAGTTGATCTAAATGAAGCCACGATTCATCTAAACCTTGCACAGCCCATTTTAAAGCACAATATTTTAACACATGCTCATACGGATAAATGAGTTTTGCCGTTCCTGCCCCGCAATATCGTCCTTTTCCGCTTGATTCTGCTAATTGCTGAATTTGATTGTCTTCCTGTGCAAAATGATTTGTAGACATCGGGCTAAATAACTGTAAATAAATTGTATTTGCCATTTGCTCCATATAATCTGATAAATTGTGCAAATGGTGTCCATGTAGGTTTTCGTAGTCGTATAAGAAACAATAATTGTACGGTAAATGATGTTGTTTAATTGTATGATTCGTTCTTCCGTCTTCATCTACTTGATCAGGGCGATACTCTAATTCAATTGTTACCCCGCCGCGTTTTGATAATTCTCCAGTAGAACCGAGCGTAATAGCATGTAATTCTTTTAACGATGCATATCCGTTTGCTTGCACCGTCTCAAACTCTTTCGCACTAACTGTTCTCGTCTTTACTAAAACATCAGGCATTAAAAACGCACCGCGTATTAAAATGTTATGATGCTGCAATTTTTTCCGAAGCATTTCACGTAAATATAATGCAATTTGTAGAAACATCCCCGAACCTGTTCCGCCTGCTAGTGATGTTACTATAATGACACGCACACCATATTCTGTTTGATCACTTGTAACTGGAAAAATTTTCTCGATTTCTTGCCAAAAAGAGGTCAATTTATCTTCTTTCATCGCAGCACGTAACGCTAAACGTGAAATGACACGTAACTGTCCTGCTCCTTCTGTTAATGGTTTATCAAGTATAGTCGGATCCATCGGAAACCACTCTGGAATCGTTGGATCTCCCGCAATATACTCCCTAGGCGTTTTACTAGAACTTGTTTGTGTCTTAAACTTTCGAATATGATCAAATTTACTCAAAGTATTCACATCTGTATCAAATACGTGCATTGCTACCTTTTTTCGGCGCTCTTCAGGCAGTTTTTCATATATTTGATGCGTCACAGTACTACCGATTCCACCTAAACCAATTAATATTGTTGGAACTTGTAATGTCATGTGAACCACCTTCCTATTCTTGCTTGTTTGAAAAAAGGGAAAGAGAATCAATACTCCATCCCCTTCTTTTCCCTATCTACTATTCACATTCGTATTTGTAAATCTCCTTACCATATCCTCTATCAATTAGTAAAAGTTCATTTGGATATAGTGTCTTATGCTCCATTCCTACTTCTTCCTCTGTTATAAACATCCCATCAATAATCATTCCTACTACTTGTGACTCTTTCGCTACAAAGACAGATTTCGAACCTTTCTTGGCTATAAACGTAACGGATTGCACAGTTTTTCTTTCTGCTCGAAATGGGATACCAAAATAATGTTTCCACCATTTATTTCGAAGTAATTCTGGTTCAGATTGATATAACCAATCTTTCGCTACTTCTTGATCCCATTCGTAATACAATAGCGCTTTCCGGTGAAATCTTGGACGAACAATCCATCCTAAAACGATTATGCCTACTACTAGCAGCAATAAAGTGATAGGAATGACAAACTTAAAAATAAGCGCATACTTTTCATAAAACGGCGCACTTTGAATATGGAGTGATATTTGCTTCTTTACTTCTTGTAATTTCGCATCTTGTATAACGATGGTAGCTTCTACGGTGCCAGTATCTGTGAAATTGAATGTGTCGGAGTAATAAGGACGAGGATAAACGTAAATTTGATTACCACGTTGTTTTATTTCATAGTTGATTGATTGTTTAGATGTGACACCAGTAGATTTTAATAGTTTCTTTACAGCCCCTTCTGTCATCGGCTTACCATCTAACTTTGGTTGTAAAATAAACGGTTTACTATTCTCTAAATTCGTTACTTTTTCTTCATAATCTTTCGTAACAGTTTGAAGTGATAATTTTGGCTTTTCTGTTGTTTCAATTTTGAATTCTTTCGTCTGTCTGTAAAATCCCTTTATATTCATATGAACTTTTCCACGTACTAACCCTTTACCAATCTTCGTTTCGTAATAAAACACATGCCTCTTATCGTTCCACTTCATCGGATATTGTTTTCCGTCTATTTCTACTTCTGCTTGAAAGTAAGAAGACTGAATTGGTAACTCAGTAGGCTTTGCTTCAATAACAGCAGTAACACCTTCGTACATTTGTTCAACATTTTTTTGACTATTATCATCTTTGTCATAAGTAGAAACCGTATAGTTAAGCGCTGGTTCAACAAGTACTTGCAATCCTTCTTTCTCAATATCCCGATCCACTTCTATCGTATATGTTCCTGGTTTAATGACTTCCTGATTTTCCGTGCTTATATGAACTATATTTCCGAATAATTTCGCTTCTCCGGGTGCATGTATGGAAAAAGAAGACTGTAACTGTAATGGTTTCGAAATTTGTGTGACCTGATAATTAGACAGCGAAGGCGATTGTCGTACAAGCGTCATACGCTTTAATGGGAACGGCGTTGTAATCTCTACTTTCTTTCCTACTACTTTCGTTTTTACAATCGATTCAACGGAGGAGAATGGATCACGATTCGCAACTAATGCTGCCACTTGATTTACACTTTTTACAATGCCATCCTCTCCGCTTGACGGCATCGTAACTCCGTTTATCTCTTTCTTCCATATTTCCTTGAACGTATTTAGTTGTTCTTTTTCTTGTTGTCCTAAATCTTCTTCCATCGTAATTAAGACTGGATGTAACGATATCTTTTTTGCATCCATTTCTTTCTTAAACTGGGCTAATTTCTGTGTAATTTGTTCTTTTCCGCCAACTTTATCTTTTTCTAGATCATTAAATGCCCCGTCAGTTAATACAATAAGCCAAAATTCACGTTTTCCATCTATATCTGCTTCCTTTTTTATAGATTGCATCGCCGTCTCTACTGCGCTAAAAGGAGTATTTAAATACGTTTTCCACGCTCCAATTCCTTCAATTTCTGTTTGCCTTTTATCCTTCGTTAACGAAATGTTTAACGGATTATTCGGCTTGCTCATTGGAACATAAGAAAATGTATCTTTTTCATCTAATAGCGCAACTAAACTTTGCAAAGCGTAATTGGCATATTTCCAGCGATCGTTATTTCTCATGCTGCCCGAATCATCATATACAAGTGAAACGACCCTTTCCTTTGCCTCCTCTCCTTTTGCAAAAGTCCAATAAGGATGTAACCATATAAATAGAAACAACATGAATGTGGCACAAATTCGAATTTTCATGATGAGGCTTCGCCACCTTTGTAGACAAATTCCTATGTTTAAATTTATGAGAGGAAACAAGATATATGACTTGTATTTTAGGACAACTAACCCACCATAACTTTATTATGTAAACATATATATACACTTGGTAATATTCTTTATAGCATTTTCTATCCAATTATATAAGCAAAAAAGCCTGTCTAAGCTTCATACTTAAAACAGACTTTTCCTACTTTTCATATTAAAAACACACAACAAAAAGTTTGATTTTTCAATTAGCACATTACTTCAATTGTAAATCCACCAGGTGCTTCAACGTAAAATGTATATGCATGGGCATGCTTAGGAGGCTCCACCAAAAATCCATCTTTCTTCAATCTTTGATTTATCTTATCTACTTGTTCTTCACTTCCTTGTGGAAATCCTACATGAAATGTTTTTGGATACTGAACTTCTTTTCCCTTCATTAAAGTTAGTATAAATCCATCATTATCACGCATAACTACAAAGGCATTCCCCCTTGTTCCACTACAAATTAAACCAAAATACCTCTCTAAAAACTCTCTAGATGCTGTTACATCTGTAACTGTTAAATTAAGATGTTTAATTCCCAATCCTCCACCTTCTTTCTCAATTTTCTAATATTTTATCATACAAATAAAAAACACGCCTTTCACAGCGTGTTTCATTGCTTCACATATACTTCAACAATTGGATTATCTTTGTTATCTGCATGTAAGCGTATATTCGCTTCACTCGTATTATAAATGCTGGCTAATAGCATAATTGTTAACAAATTAGGAGTCTTAGCATCACTTCCGTATTTTCTTTCAAGCGCTTCTTTATATTCAAACTCTAAATCCCCCTGTATATATGTATACACTTCAAATCCATCCTCTAAATTGCAAACTACTGTATCAATAATATCCGCTCCTACTTGTTTCTTCATTTCATCTCGCAATGCTTCTATAAATTCTTTCCACGGTACTTCGTATGTTTGAAACTGATCTGTAGATTTCATTGCCTTTCCCTCCTTACTATATCCTTTCTCTATATTTCCCCTTTCATATAACAATTATGATAGGTAGGTCATTCGTACAAGCCGCACTTGTCCCCCTTACATATCGTATTACTGTAAGGGGGAAGGAGGACAGAACATGCATAGACAAAGATGTTATGATACGTGCCGACGTTATTTCGGTAAAGTTGTTCGAATTGAAGATCGCGATGGTCGCATTCATTTAGGCAAAATAATCGATGTGACAAATGAATCTGTATGGATCGAACCAATGCAACAGCGCTCATCTTTTGATACAGGATTCGGATACTATGACGCATATGCAAACGGTGGTTGTGATCTTTGCGGCGGCATTAGCAGGTGTGATAGTTGCGGATTTGGTTGCGGTGGTGGATTCAGTAGCTGTGGATGTGGCGGTCGTGGTTGCGGTAATTGTGGTGGCGGCGGCTGTGGTGGCGGTTGTGGCTGGGGCGTTGAACTTGGATTTGGTTTCATCTTCGGAATTACTTTAGCTGCATTATTTTTCATTTAACATAGTAAAGAGTTGACTACCTTTAGCCAACTCTTTTTCTTTATTTTTCACATATAAAAATACGATGCCCTAAAATATGTTGGTACATAAGCCGTACATTTTCATGCTGTACCCATGCCTCATATAACTCATTCGGAATATATGTTGATACATTCCATTCCGGCTCTTCTATATAGCTAGATATCGTTTCTGCAATTGTACCACCGCCAGCAATTGTAATTCTTTTGAAATTTGCTTTCTGAAATAGTTGTACCCACTCATTCTCAGTTAATAATTCTTTCATGCCATATAATTGGGCAATTTTTTCTTCCTCACTCTTCTCAATATGTGTATTAATAATCATTTCAATGACAACAAGCTTACCATCCTTCTGTAATACACGATAGCACTCTGATATAACCCTTTCTTTATCTGTAAAAGCGAGTATCGATTCCCCAAGCACAAACTCAAATGAATCATTTAAACAAGGTAATCGCTCTGCATCACCTTGAATCAATTGTACATTCAATCTTTCAAACAACCATCTATCTTTCGCTTTTTGAATCATAATTTCATTCTTTTCAACCGCTGTTACTTTATAACCGAATTCTTTTGTCATGTAAGCCGCTGTTTTCCCTGTACCACAACCTATCTCAAGGACATCCGCTCCTTGTCTAAGAGGCAGTTGTGCTAGCAATTGTTTTGTTAACGTAAAACCACCAGGATGAGCACTTCCTATTCCGTAATAAGCTAAGAAATCGATGTAAGTATTTCGTTCCATGGGATTCTCCCTTTTTTATTTTATATATTCAAGGAAGAATGAAAAGTGCATAAAAAAAGGGCGCATCACGCGCCCCCTCAGCTTATTTTTCCTCACCGATATATGCCCATTTGTAGCTGTAATCTCCACCAACTGGGTGGTGAACAATTCCTTTTACTTTTGCTCTTTGAACAATTGCATCACCACGTTGATATAATGGTGCAATTGCTGCATCTTCCAGTAACATTTTCTCCGCTTTCAGTAAGCTATCCCAACGATCTTTCGTTTTCGTTAATAGCTCGCCTTTACCTTTTTGCACAATTTCATCATATTTAGGATTTGAATATCCTGTTTGGTTATGAGGCCCATTTGTAACGAACATATCAATGAACGTCATTGGATCTAAGTAGTCAGGGCCCCAACCAGCGTAAGATAAATCATAATCTAGATCTGATTCTAATTTTAACTTTTGTTTAAATGGCTGGTTTTTCAAATTCACTGTTAAGCCTGGTAAGTTTTTCTCAAGTTCTCCTTTTAAGAACTCTCCTACTTTTTTCGCACCATCACCATCATAGTTTAATAGTTCTACTGTAATTGCATCTTTTCCAAGTTCTTTTTTCGCTTTTTCCCAATGCTCTTTTGCCTTTTTCACATCTGTTTTTAAAATATCTCCATTTTCTTTACGGAAGTCTTTTCCATCTGGGCTCTTAGCAAATTCTTTTGGTACTAAGTAATCTGCAGGTGTAGAACCATCATTTAAAATTACATTCGTTAAGCCTTTTTTATCATACGCTTTTGCAATCGCTAAACGTAAATCTTTGCTCTTTAGCACTGTATCTTGCCCACCACGTTTTTGGTTTAAGCGTAAGAAGTACGTTGACGGTGTTTTTTGTGTAAAGAAATCGGGGCTTGATTTATATTTGTCAACAAATTCAGATGTAAGTCCTGAGCGATCAATTTGTCCACTTTCATATAAATTGACACGTGTACCGCTATCTTTTACCACATTAAAGTTAATTTCTTCCAACTTAACTGTTTTATTATCCCAGTATTGTGCATTTTTCTTTAACTTCCAACCTTCTTCATGTTTCCAGTCTGTTAATGTAAATGGTCCGTTGTATAACGTTGTATCTGCTTCTAAACCGTACTTTTCTCCTTTTTCTTTTACAAACTTCTCGTTTAATGGATAAAATGTTCCAAATGAAGTTAATTCTACAAAGTAAGGAACTGGATTTTCTAATTCTACTTCTAACGTATAGTCATCTACAGCTTTTACTCCTAACGTATCTAGCTCAGCTTTTCCTTCATTAATCGCTTGTGCATTTTTTAAATCAAACATAATGTATGCATATTCTGCTGCTGTATTTTTATCTACCGCACGTTTCCAAGAGAATACGAAATCTTTTGCTGTTACAGGCTCTCCATTTGACCATTTTGCATTTTTATTCAATGTAAATGTATATTTTTTACCATCATCACTCTTTTTATATGATTCAGCAACCCCTGGTGTTGCTTTATTATCTTTATCAAGTCTATACAAACCTTCCATTACGTTGTTTAAAGCGAGAAACGATACTTGGTCTGTCGCTTTAGCAGAGTCCATAGATGGAATCTCTTGAGACTCTGTTAAATTAAGCACTTGCTTCGCCGCTAGCTTTCCGCCTTCTTTTTCACTGCTTTTTGGTGTTGTGCTTGCTTTATCTTTTTCCCCAGATCCAGAGCAAGCTGTTAATGCCATACTCATTACTAAAACTGGTGCTACTACCGCTGTTAATTTTTTCATCTTTTTTCTCTTCATTTTTGTACCCTCCCCAATTATATGTACGCTATTAACATTTAGAGATTCCCTACTAACTTTCGTTATCAGAAAATTCTTATTAATTAATATTCTACTGTTTTTTCTAGTTTTGTAAAGTATTTTTGTAAATTTTCTAAAAATTTATTTTTTTATGATAGTAACTTGTTGTTTTAACTACTATATGAATTATCCCCCGTCTACTATATGTAAACATCCATTCCCTTATTCCACTCTATTACTACGTTCTATATTTTTCTTATTAGCATGAGGTCTCTTACTATCATTCATCTTTCTTACTACTTACTGACCTCTCTAATTTCCTCGGATAGAACCTTCTTTATTACCTATCCGATTCTCAATAGGCTAACGAGATTTATTCCCTTATACATACTAAAAAGCATTTCACTTTATTTTTTCCGCCATCCTCAGTTACATACGCCCACTTAAAGCTATATTCTGAACTGATGTTATGTTTCACAATTCCTTTTACATTCGGTTTCATTACGTACGATCTTCCTGTTTGATATAAAGGAACTAACCCTGCATCTTCTTCAAGGAATAATTTCTCAGCTTTCCCTAACGTTTCCCAGCGTTTTTTCGCATCACTCATTAATTCATTACCTGCTTTTCCTACCATTTCATCGTATTTTGGATTTGAATAACTCATTTGGTTGTACGGGCTCTTCGATTCAAACATATCAATAAATGTCATTGGATCCGCATAGTCTGGACTCCAACCTGCATAAGAAATTTCATAATCTTGCGCAGTTTCTAATTTTAATTTTTGTTTGAACGGCTGAATTTTTGTATTAATTGTTACACCTTTTAAATTTTTCTCAATTTGATCTTTTACATAGTCAGCAATCTTTTTCGCAGTTCCATCATCATAGCTTAGCAATTCAATTGTAACTTGATCTTTTCCAAGTTCTTTTTCCGCTGCTTCCCAAGCTGCTGCACCTTTTTTCGGATCATATTTTAGACCATTTTTAAATGCACCTTGGTAATCTTTACCACAAGGACCTGTCGCAAGCCCTTTTGGTACTAATTGATCTGTTGCTTTTGAACCGTTATTTAAAATAACGTTCGCTAAGCCTTTTTTATCAACTGATAATGCAATTGCTTCACGAAGTTTTTTGCTCTTTAAAGGCGTATCTTGTCCGTTACGTTTTTGATTTAAACGTAAGAAGAATGTACTTGATTCCGCATACTCACCATATTCTTCTTTGTTCGATTTATATTTATCTACAAACTCTCCTGATAGTAATGTAAAATCAATTGATCCTGTATCATATAAGTTTACTTTCGTTGCAACCTCTTTTACTACACTATAGTTAATTTCTTCTAATTTCACAGTCTTTTTATCCCAGTACTTATCATTTTTCTTTAGCTGCCAACCTTGTTCATGTTTCCATGAAGACATAACGAACGGTCCGTTATACAACGTTGTATCTGCTTCTAAACCGAACTTATCTCCTTTTTCTTTTACGAACTTTTCATTTAAAGGATAGTACGATGGGAATGCCATTAAATTCAAGAAATACGGTACTGGCTTTTCTAATTCTACTTCTAGTGTATAATCATCTACCGCTTTTGCTCCTAAATCTGTTAGAGGTTTTTCACCTTTATTAATTGCTTCTGCATTTTTAATATAGAAAGCGATAAACACATATTCTGCCGCTGTATTTTTATCAAGTAAGCGTTGCCATCCATATACGAAATCTTTCGCTGTTACAGGATCACCGTTTGACCATTTTGCATCTTTACGTAGTTTAAATGTATATTTTTTGCCATCCTCGCTTTTCGTACTAGACTCTGCCGCAGCAGGAATTGACTTATTATCTTTATCAAGGCGATATAGGCCTTCCATCGTGTTCCCTAAAATTTGCGCACCTAATGTATCAGTAGATTTAGAAGTATCCATCGTCGGAATTTCTTGGTTTTCCGTACGATTTAATACTTGTTTCGCTGCATATTTAATATCAGATTTTTTTCTTCCCCACTATTTGATGTAGTAGTCGTTTTCTTTTCCCCACCTGATCCAGAACATGCTGTCAATGCAACACTCATCGCTAAAACTGGTATTACAACTGCCGTTAACTTTTTCATTTTTTTCTCTTCATTTTTGTACCCTCCCTAATTATATGTACATTACCAACCCTTGAGAGACCCCTTACTAAAGACTTTTTTTTAGAAGATTACAACTAATGTCATTCTACTCTTTTTTCCGTAATTGCAAATAGGTTTATTTTAAATATTCTGTTTTTTATTTAGTAGGATTTATCTTCTATCTACTATATGTACATACTATACACCTTATTCTCCTCTATTTAACCATACTAAAAATTAGTATTTTAAGCTCACAAAAAAAGCATTTAAAAGTAGCTAAGCCACTTTTAAATGCTTTTTCAACTCTATTATTTTTCAGTAACATATGCCCACTTATAGCTGTATTCTGGGCTAATATTATGCTTAACAACACCTTTTACATGCGGTTTCATAACATAAGATCTAGCACTTTGATATAAAGGTACAAGAGCTACATCTTCTTGAAGAAGTAGTTTCTCTGCTTTTCCTAGTTCCTCCCAGCGTTTCTTCGCATCACTCATTAATTCCCCACCAGCTTTTTTAATTATTTCATCATATTTCTGATCAGAGAAACTCATTTGGTTATGAGAGTGCTTACTTTCAAACATATCTAAATATGTCATTGGATCCGCATAATCTGGGCTCCATCCACCATATGAAATATCATAATCTTGATCTGATTCTAATTTAAGTTTTTGTTTAAACGGCTGCAGTTTAATATTTACTGTTACACCTTTTAAGTTTTTCTCAATTTGATCTTTTACATATTCCCCAACTTTTTTCGCATTACCAGTATCATAGTTTAAAAACTCAATTGTAACTTGATCTTTTCCAAGTTCTTTTTTCGCTTCTTCCCATGCAGCAGCTGCTTTTTTCGCATCTGGTTTAATACCGTTTTTAAACGTTTCTTGGAAGTCTTTCCCATCAGGTCCAGCTGCTAAGCCTTTCGGCACTAAATAATCTGCAGGTTTTGACCCATCATTTAAAATAACATTTGTTAAATTCTTTTTATCAATTGATAGCGCAATTGCTTCACGTAATTTCTTGCTCTTTAATGGTGTATCTTGTCCACCACGTTTCTGGTTTAAACGTATAAAGAACGTACTTGGTTCGTTATACACCCCATATTCCTCTTTATTATTTCTATATTTGTCAACAAATTCACCTGTTAATAAGGAGAAATCAATTTGACCACTATCATATAAATTCACATTAGTTGCTGGCTCTTTTACAACACTATAGTTAATTTCATCTAATTTCACAGTCTTTTTATCCCAATATTGATCATTCTTCTTCAGTTTCCAACCTTGCTCATGCTTCCAATCAGTAAGAACGAACGGTCCATTATATACAGTTGTATCAGATTCTAAACCGTATTTATCCCCTTTTTCTTTTACAAATTTCTCATTTAATGGATAGTACGATGGGAATGCTACTAAGTTTAAGAAGTATGGTACTGCTTGTTCTAATTCAACTTCTAAAGTAAGGTCATCTACTGCTTTAACTCCTAGTTCTGTTACAGGTTTTTCACCTTTATTAACCGCTTCTGCATTTTTAATTGGGAATGCAATGAATGCATACTCAGCAGCTGTTTTTGGATCTAATAAACGTTGCCATGCAAATACGAAATCTTTCGCTGTTACAGGATCACCATTTGACCATTTTGCATCTTTACGTAATTTAAATGTATATTTTTTACCATCCTCACTCTTCGTGCTTGATTCTGCCGCAGCTGGGATTGGTTTATTCTCTTTATCTAAACGGTATAAGCCTTCCATTGTGTTCCCTAAAATTTGAGAGCCCAAAGTATCTGTACTCTTCGACGTATCCATTGTTGGAATTTCCTGATTTTCTGTTTTATTGAACACTTGTTTCGTTGCTAATTTTTCCCCTGACTTACTATCTCCACCAGAGCTAGAATTTGTGCTTGTCTTCTTATCTCCACCTGATGTAGAACATGCTGTTAACGCCATGCTCATTGCTAAAACCGGTGCTACAACTGCTGTTAGTTTTTTCATTTGTTTCTTTTTCATTTTCTGTACCCTCCCTAATTCTAAACGATAGCTATTCAAGAATTTTCTGATAATTCTGTTTTTCTCTATATATTTATCAGACGATTCTTACTACTTCTTATTCTACTAATTTTTTAAAATTTGTAAAGTATTATTATTGAAAATTTTTAAAAAATTATTTTCTTACAGTAATATTCATAAAAATTCCATATGATCTTCAAATTCTATTTCTCTTTCATATAAATGTACCACTTTAATGGTATTTATCATATTTACACATTAAATATCTATGAGCTCTTGTTAATAAATAATGTATATTTTTAGAAACTCCTTTCCTACAAAAATAAAAAAAGTCAGCAAAACTGACTTTTTACCCGGCTATTTTTTCTCTTTTCATTTCCTCTATTACTTTCGTATACTTCTCATCATCAAATTCATTTTCACTTTTTGCAACAACTACAGTTGCAATACCGTTACCAATTAAATTAACGATAGCACGTGCTTCTGACATGAAACGATCTACACCAAGTAATAGCGCTAAACCTTCTAATGGGATAACATTCATTGCAGATAAAGTAGATGCTAGCACAATAAAACCTCCACCAGTTACTGCTGCTGCACCTTTAGATGTAACTAATAAAATAGCTATTATAGTTAATTGTTGACCTAGTGAAAGATCGACATGAAAGACTTGAGCTAAAAATATAGTAGCCATCGATAAATAAATTGTCGTTCCATCTAAATTAAATGAGTATCCTGTCGGAATGACTAAACCTACTACTGGCTTCGAACATCCCAAGTCTTCCATCTTTGTCATCATTCGCGGCAGTACTGATTCTGATGACGATGTCCCGAGAACAATGAGTAATTCTTCTTTAATGTGAGCTAAATATTTCCACAAACTAAATTTGTACAGTTTACAAATAAAATTTAAAACAATAAAAACAAATAATGCCATTGTCGCATATACACAAATCATTAATTTGCCAAGTGGTATGAGCGTGCTTAAACCATACTTCCCAATTGTAAATGCCATCCCACCGAATGCTCCAACCGGTGCTAATTTCATTACAATTGATAAAATGTTAAAAAATACTTTCGATAATCTTTCAAAAAAGTCAATAACCGGTTGTCCATTTTTCCCTAACATCGTTAACCCTGCGCCGAATAAAATGGAGAAGAACAGAACTTGTAAAATATCACCTTTGGCGAATGCTTCAAACATGTTAGACGGCACGATATGTAAAAAGAAATCCATCCATTTCATTTCTTGTCCGCTTTGTACATATTGCGAAACATCTCCGCCCTTTAGTTTTGAGGGATCTAATCCGTCTCCAGGACGCACAACATTCGCTACGATGATACCAATAATTAAAGCCGCTGTTGTAACAATTTCAAAATATAATAGTGCCTTCCCACCAACACGGCCTACCTTTTTCATACTTCCCATACTTGCAATACCGAGCACAATTGTTAAAAAGATAATCGGTGCAATAACCATTTTAATCATATTGATGAATGTTTCACCAATTGGCTTCATTTGTTGTCCAACACTCGGCCAAATTGCCCCTACTGCAATACCACAAATAATGGCCACAATAACTTGGAATGTTAAATTCTTTGCAATTCTCATTTTTGCTACTCCCCTGTATTTTCATTTCTCCCAAACTATTTTAAGCAATAACATTTATTCTATGTGATAGCCCCCTTGCTATTTAACTTAAACCACAATTTTATGTTACACTATTATCTTTAATTTGAAAATAGTATATAACATTTAAGAATAAATGACATACTATTATACACAATAAAAAGCAGACATTACGTCTGCTTTAATTCTCCTCAATTTGCTTTTCACTTAACCCTAGATGTGTTCTAAGAGTATTACTCAAACTCTGCAAATCTTTTTTATTAGGATTATAATAATATACACGTTGCCCATTTGGACCATTAGGTAAATATAAATCATCACCAGCTAGTTGTATTTTTTCAACTGAACCGTTTAAACCGTATTTATAAAAAGATAAAATATCATCCATTACTAAGTTTGTTTTAAAATCGTCGTCAACTGCCTCAACTATTTTTTCTAGCTTCGTAATCGATCCTACACTTTTTAATTTACTTAAAATCGATTCAATAACAAGTTGTTGCCTCTGCCCTCTCATCGCATCACTATCAATATGGCGCGTTCTTGCTAGTGCAAGTGCTTCTTCCCCATTTAATTTTTGCAATCCTTTTTTCAAATGAATCGCATCAGGTTCATCTTTACTATTTTGCTCCGTAAATTCAACTGGGACATCTACTTCAATACCATCTAACCCATCAACAATTTTAGTAAAGGAACCAAAATTAAATTTCACAAAATAATCAACGGGCACTTGTAACAATTTTTCTACCGCTTCCACAGAAGCTTGCGGTCCTCCATCTTTACCATTTTTAACGAAACCACTTCCATATGCATGGGTTATTTTATCTTTTTTCTTTTCAACTGGAACGTATGTATATGTATCACGCGGTATGCTCGTTAATTTCACTGTTTTATCGTCTTTATTAAAAGTCGCTAACAATAATGCATCTGTATGAAATGCACCATTATACTCCTTTTGTCGTTCTTGATTTTCATCAATTCCCATAATTAAAAGTGAAACATGATTTGCAATTGGCTTTACAGATTTCTCACGTAAATTGGATTTTTCACCTCGTGCTAAATTCAAATTAGATTTTTGTACGAGACTAGAAGTTTTCATATATACATAGGCTCCATAGCCAATTCCACCAAATAGCAATACCGCTAGTAGTAAACTTATTATCGTTTTCTTTTTATATTTTTGCTTATTTTTCTCTTCTCTTAAAGATGAATGATTCCCCATTTACTCTCCTCCTGTTTCTATTCATCCAATATGTTTTTCATATTTAGCGCTATCCTTTTGAAACATACTTTCTTTCAATCCCTTATCTATTTGTATCCATTCTGTCGTAAGTGAATATTGAATCAAGCCTTCTTGAAAACTAAGAAATTTCAACATAATCCCTGTATTTTTCTCCACAACCATTTCGAATTTCCCTCTTAAATCTTCAGAGGTGCTAACAGGCATCTCTATATTGATGACTCCTTCAATTTTGTAACAATCTAATCCAAGATATTTCGTTTCTTTATAATTCCAATCTTTATATCGAATTAACAAATCTGCGAATTCTGATTGAATACTATATTTCGCTAGTCCTACATATTCATCATCATATCGCTTTTTTTCACCTGATTTTCTCAATAACCTTTCCGTAGGATTTAACTTTAATAATTCATTGTTTCTTTCTTTCGGGTTCCATTTTGTCTCTTTATAGGTATACTTCTCATCATCAAACTCTTTTTTCTTGCCCTCGTTATATATAATTGTTCGTTTTTTCGCTAGTTTATCTTCTTTCGAAGAGATACCTCTTTGTTTTTCCGTATCAATTGCATACTTATATGTTGTAGCAATTCTTGATGAGCTAGAATATTCCTCAAATTGTCCTGAACTATTTTTAAAATAATCAATAGAATCTAGCATCTTTTGATGAATCTTTTCTTTATCTGGATAATGTACATTTGATTTTATTTCTTCTTCATTTTCATAATCAGAAAACGCTTTTTTCTTTACATATTCAAATACTCCACCGTTTTGCGCAAAACTTTGTATAGAAAACTCAGACATAGATACCACTGAAAGTATACAAACCGCTGCACTAATTATCATCATATGGATTTTGTAACTCTTCTTTTTTACCTGAAGATTATGTAGTGTACCATTAATCTTCTCATTTAACTCTGGAGGTACTATAACATTTTCATTTTTTATTCTCTTTTTTAATTTCTCATCAAATAATTTTTCACTATCCACCCTTTACACCCCCTATTCCATCTTTAATCGTTTTTGTAGTTGTTCCCTCGCACGCGATAATCTTGATTTCACTGTTCCTTTCGGTATTTCTAACAGCTTCGCAATACTATCTTGATTCATATCTTCATAGTAATAAAGCACCGTAACAGCTCTTAATTCTTCATGTAACGATTGAATCGCATTATACAAATCTATATCTTCATACTGATCACACGCACTCATATTGTAATCATTCTCTTCTGTCACAATTACATTTTTATACGCTCTAATAATATTGTTACACTCATTCATTAAAATTCGAATTAACCAAGTTTGAAAAAACTCTTCTTTTTTTAGTTTTTTTATATTTTCATAAGCTTTTAAAATTGTTGTCTGTATCGCGTCCTCTATATTTGTCTCATCACGTAACATCGCCTTTGCTATTCGATACATCTTCACTTTTTCTGTATGTATAAGCGTTATAAAGGCTTCATGATCGCCTTTTTTCGCTAAAGAAACATCGGTTTCTTCTTTTATAATCATTTTATATAAAGGGATTACTTTCACAATTGCTCCTCCTGTTTCATCCTCACTTCAAATTTAACTTTACATGTATTAGACGTAGGAACCTAGGAAAAGGTTCATTTTTTTGAATATTTTTGTAAATAAAAAGATAAATATCCTTTATAAGTGTTATGTAATAAACATACTAGATTTAATTTACAAATAAAAAAAGCCCACTTTCTCAGTGGACTTTCTACTTTACAACGGTAAATCCCTCTTCTTAAAAACTACAATTGCTACTATGAAAATACAAAGTGCTCCAGCAGTTAAACCTATACTTACCGGCCATATATTATACGTTCCTTCAGCAATTTCTTTCGGATGAAACAGCGTGAATAATGATAGACTTCTCATCCACTCTAACTTATCACTTAATTTACCTACCATATCCAATACGAAAAATAAGATAGTTAAACTCGCTGAATAACTTAGTGCCTTTCTTTCGTCATTACATATACAAGAAAAGAAAAATGAATACGCACTAACGACTAAAAATATGAGCCCTCCGACTACATTTATCTTCAAAAATAATTCTTTATTTAAGTTATTATCTTGTAAAAACCATTCTGCACCTACTAACCCAGCTACATACGTAACAGATACAATAATCAGAAGTCCCAATATGAGAACAGCAGCTTGTGTAATAGCAATTTCCACTCTAGATACAGGTGTTGCTAACAAGTATGCCATTGCTCCTTTATCTACATGACGAGCAATTAAATGTGTTGCAACTGTTACACAAAAAATTGTTAAAATGATAATAAACAATAGACTATAGTATTCACCAGCTAAAAAATCCATTACGTTTTGAATCGGACTTTCCATACCAACGATTTTTTTCACACTATCAGGCATGGCAGCTATTAGTTCATTTAGCCCTTTCGCTGATACCATTGACGGGAATATCCAAATTAATAACCACAAATATAAAGCCGCACCAAACGCATAACTCAAAATATTTTTTTGTGTTTCTTTCAAACTAGCTAAAAATAATTGCTTATTCATGCGTTACCCCTTCTTTCTTATCGTAATAATGCATAAATAAATGTTCTAAATCCATCGCTCTCGTTTGAAGTGCCGTTACATTATAGTTTGAAATTGTTTGTAAAACAGTTTGATAGTTTCCTTGTACAATGATAGATGCCTCTCTACCTTTTACCACTTCAAATTGCAAATTACACTTTGTAAGAGATTCAATCTCTTCTTGCGATGATACGGTTACATCTATTACCTGTCGTCTCATACTTTGTAAATCGTGAATATTTTCAACCGTTACGAGTCGACCATCTTTAATAATCGCTACTCGATCACACGTACGCTCAATTTCAGTGAAAATATGTGATGACATTAGGATTGTTTTTCCTCTTTGCTTTTCCTCTAATATTAATTCTATAAATACTTGCTGCATAAGTGGATCAAGTCCAGATGTTGGTTCATCTAAAATTAACACCTCTGGATCGTGCATAAATGCAGCAACTATCCCCACTTTTTGCTTCATTCCTTTAGACATTTTGCGAATCGGTGTTTTCACATCAAATTGCAGACGATCTATCAGTTCATCTCGTCTTTTCGTATCCTTTAATCCACGCATTCCTTGCATTAATTTTAAAAACTCTAATCCGTTCATTCCTTCAATAAAAGAAATTTCACCCGGTAGATAACCAACTTCCCTTTGAATTTTCGCTGCTTCATTCCAACAATCTAATCCAAAAATTGTCGCTTTACCAGCTGTCGGTTTTATAAATCCCATTAAATTACGAATCGTCGTTGATTTCCCGGCACCATTCGGTCCTAAATAACCGAATACTTCTCCCTCTTTTACATCAAATGTAATATGAAACAAACCTTTTCCATTCAAAAACTGTTTTGTGACATCCTGAACTGAAATCATAATTCCACCTCATTTTTTGAAATATTTAATATGTGATATTTCAAAATCATTGTACTCCTCATCTTTCATATTCGCAACAACTTTTTGAAATATTTATTAGTCCATATTTCAAAATTATTGTTTTCCATTATTTTTTCTTGTATATTTTAAGTGAGGTGATTGCATTGAACGGATTTGAAAGAGTAAAAGAAAAGAAAAAACGTGCCATTAAAGAAGCAGCATTCGTATTATTTTCAGAACGTGGATTTAATGAAGTGAAAATAGAACATATCGCAAAAGAAGCGAACGTTTCTCAAGTTACAATTTATAATCATTTCGGAAGTAAAGATGCGTTATTTAGGGAGCTTATACAAGAATTTATCATATCTGAATTTCAATATTATAAAGAGCTTGCAGAAGAAAAATTACCTTTTCATGATATGATGCAAAAAATGATTGTAAGAAAAATGAATACTGGCGGGTTATTTCAACCTGATATGTTACTACAAATGATGCAAAGGGACGAAGAACTCCGGAAGTTTATTTATAGTTATCAAAATGAAAAAATCCTGCCCTGGTATTTAGAAATATTAGAACGAGCGCAGCGCAAAAACGAAATTAATCCTCACCTTACTAAAGAAATGATGTTACTTTACATTCAAATGTTTACAAAATTAGGTGATGAATTTGGAGCACAACTTCTTGAAGGAGATCGTGAAAAACATATACAAGATATCGTTACGATGTTCTTTTATGGACTCTCCGTCCCAGAAAAATAATTTTTCTAAAGAACAAATAGAATTACCAAAAAGCCCTTTGGATATTTAAATCGCAAGGGCTTTTTCATATCAAAAAATGTCTAAAACTAACTTTATCTTAAAGAAGTTAAATGCTTCTTTATAGATAACACCTTATTATAGATTAACTCTTTTAGCATAACAGGCTGAATTGAAATAATCGTTTCACCGAAATTCAGAAAATAATTTGAAATAAAATCAAATTCTTGCTTGTTAAAATAGCCTGTTATAATGTAATTTTCATTTTCCTTTTGCATCCTCATGGAAGGGTAATTCTCTTTATCAAAAATGTCTTTTCCTTTTTGATTAACAATGACGCTAAAATTAATTGCATCAGGCTTTCTGTGAAAAGTAGTAAGATAACTTAATAATTCTTCAAGATTTTTTGGATTAATATTGCTCGTTTCCACAATAGAAAGAATTTTATCACATCTAATTATTTGAACATTATTCGTCTCAAAATTAAAGATTTTAGCATACCACTGGCCAAATTTAGATTCTATTCGAATAAATTGGGCAACCAATGCTTTCTCCTCACCTTTTTTTAAATATGTTAAATGATAAACTCGCTCAGCAAAAATCCCCTGTAAAATTTCTTTTAAGAACGGACTAAAATTACTATGATTTGTTACTTCAAAGGAAAGCGTTCGTTCCATAATTGAAATATTTTTACTCACATTATCAGGTAATACATGTTTAAATTTATTTTCAAGCGCAATACTTTCTATATTAAATGGTTTTGTCTTGTATCCATTTAGCGTAAGAATTGAAAAATATAAGGCATACATTTCATCCACACTAAAATAAATTGGTGATAAAACACTATTTTCTATAATTTTATAACTTCCATTTCTACCCAATTCAGAATATATGGGTACACCTATTTCTTCCAATGATTGAATATCTCGCAAAGCGGTACTTTTAGAAATATCATATCTAACCATTAAATCTTTTAAATTAAAATATCTTTTATTATTTAAGAAAATAAGCATATCATTTATTCGTTCCGTTTTTTTCATATTTCCCTCCCAAAAAGGTGTCATGTATTGAAACCCTTTTAATCTATATTATAATTATCAACTAATAAAGGAGTTATATATTTATGACATTAGAAATAGCTATTTTTCTTTCAATGAATGGGCAAGCAAAGGAGGCGATTAACTTTTATACACGTCATTTAGAAGCCAAAAAGTTAATGGTTGTTACGTATGAAGAACTGGCGAAAAGAGATAGTTCTTTTAAAATTAAAAGTGAAAATAAAGATCATATTGCTCACTCTGTTTTACAAATTGGGAATACAAAGCTAATGATAGCAGAAGATACAATGAAGCCTAATGAACGTTATAACGTTGGAAATAACATGTCACTTTGCATTCAAAGCGCTAATTTAGAAGAAATACAAAGGTTTTATAATAATTTAATTTCCGATAAGCATGTGAAAATAATCTCTCCCCTAGAAAAAAATATATTTAGTGAAGCATATGGTATTATTGAAGATCCTTATGGCATACAAATCCAATTAATGTATGATAAACGACTAAACTAAATAATTAATCATATTCACATATTCCTAATAAAAAAGACACGAATTTCGTGTCTTTTTTATTTTATAGAAATGACTCTACCCTTTTCACTGCTTTCAATCGCTAATTGAATCAGTTTAATAACATCTAAGCCTTCTTTTGCTGTTACAGGTAGTTTCTCACCATTTAATATACTATCTCGTACACCTTTATAATAATTATCATAACAACCGACTTCTGTTGGAATGCGCTCTAAGCTTTCTTCTGTTTCTAAAGTAGCAAAATTCTCTTCATCGTCTACTCCATAACCATTATCACCTGGCTTCATTCCATTTTTTAATTGCTCTTCCTGCGAATCCATACCGTACTTCACGATAGAACCTTTCTCTCCATGCACTATAAAATGCGGTCCAGCTTTTTTCACATAACTGCTACTACGTAAAATGACACGTTTAGCTCCGTAATGCAGTACTATGTGGAAATAATCATCCACCTCTGCACCTGGTCGTTGTTTTATTACATCTGCACTTATCGCATCTGGTTTTCCAAATATTGATAACGCTTGGTCAATTAAATGCGATCCTAAATCGTATAATATACCGGAACCTGGTAGATTTTTTTCTCTCCATCGATCACGCACATGTGGACGGAAACGATCAAAATTTGATTCATATGCGTATACATTCCCTACTCTGTTTTCTCCTAACAATTTCTTAATTGTTAAGAAATCATTATCAAAACGACGATTATGATATACGCTTAACATTACATTATGCTGCTCTGCTAATGAAATAAGCTCTTCCCCTTCTTCAATTGAAACAACAAATGGTTTTTCTACAACAACATGCTTACCGTTTAAAATTGCTTCTTTTACATATGGAAAATGAGTTGTATTAGGTGATGTAATAACAACTAAGTCAACATCAGCTCGCTTCACCAATTCATCAATTGTACTAACAACATTAGCGTTTGGTAATGTTTCTTTTACTACCTCTTCTTTTGAGGATAATACAGCACGAATATCATATTCTTCTATTGTTTGTAATAGTGGGATATGAAATGTCGTACTAGAAAAACCAAATCCTACAATCCCTACACCTATTTTTTTCATGTTGCCCCTCCATTTGTCCCGCTTTAACGGGCAGTAAGATTCCTAACTCAAAATCCAGCGAAAGCTAAGAAATTAGGTGAGGAGTCAACTGCTCGTTAAAGCCCGATTGGTTCAACTAATAATCAGTGGGGAT